>CALZKI010000036.1 GCA_945787995.1 uncultured Lachnospiraceae bacterium
CAGAAGCGTCCGGTTTCATCGGAACGAATTCCCTGCTCTTTGCAGCTTCTTTTACTTCATTCGCAGTAATCTGCGCATCCTGTAAGGTCTGCCTTACTTCAGCAACCGTTTTTCCTGCTTCACTTACTGTTTCAACCAGGCTGTCGTGCTTGCTGTTCAGCATATCATACAAAAAAACTTCTTCTTCGTGATTTTTGTTTATTTCTGCCAGCACTGTATCAGAATACTCATGAATCGCCATGATTTTTTCATTGCTGATACGTTCCATGGTCCGCTCTGTCTTCTCCATAGAATAGGAAACCGTTTCATCCACGATATCTTCTATGCGGCCTTTTGCATCCTCTACAGCCTTTCCCACAAGTTCTGTTATTTTCTTTTCCTGTCCGGCGGTAACATGTTTGTCAGATTCCCTGTTTTTCATGGGAAGCAAATATCCCGCAGTAAGAACAATTGCCCCTACAATAAGCAACAGTATTTCAATTCCGCTCATCTTCTACAATAACCTTTCTGATTCCTACACCTTTCAGCAAGACCTTTCCGTCTTCCTCACGGGGTCTTCTGCGCTCTCTTCCCCCGTCGCCGGCATACTCATTTTTCCCCTTTTCACTGGCATCATGATGTCCCATATTCTGTCCGGCAGCATGGTCCTTGCTTTGCACTCTGGTCAGGCGGACGCTATCCTGCTTATTGATTTGGGACTGCAGGGTAGTCTGTTCCACGGAGGTACGATTGTTTTCCTGATGCTTGATTGCCTGAAAATCCTGCGTCCGTATAACCTGTCCCTGCAATTCAATTCGATTGATTCCCATAATAGCCTCCCTACTCGCCACTTAAGAAGCGGGAGTCGTCTCCGACTGAGTTCAATAACGCCTCGGTGTTATTGACGGCGAGATGCGCGTCGCACTTTTGTGCGACATTTTCATCTGCGCATCTCTGCCATCCGCCGGTGGCTTTTATCTCCCTGTATTTTACAAGCCGTTTACCTTTACATCTCCCCGTACTTTCACAAATTTGCAATATTTAATACTGTTCTGAACATTCATGGAAGCACCGGAAATGGTAATCTGTGTTCCCGGGTAAACGGCACCCTGCACAACGATTTCAGCCGGTGCATCCTCCTGCACTTTCTGAGAAATCTCCTGCAATTCCGATTCAACGTTTGCCAATTCTTCCTTTTTCACCTTTTCCAACTGGCTTAGCTTCTGTACCTGGGTCACCTGATCCGGTGACATTTTCACGCCCTGTTTCATCTTTGTCAGCATTGCTACCAGTGCGGGCGAAACTGTCTTTAATACTTTCTCAATTTCTTTCTTCTGGTTTTCCAATTCAAAGCAGCGTCTCTTCAGTGTTGGATCCACTCCTACCTCAACCACGGTAGTGGCTCCCATATCGGAACCCAGCGTTCTGACTTTGATGGAAGATGCCGCTGTAACTTTACCACCGGTAATAAACCCTTTCTTGCCGGTTACTTCAATGGCATTTCCTGCGGATACATTACTGTGCAAAATAGATTCCGAAGTAACATTTCCTTCTGCCTGTGCGGTAACATTTTCCAGATACTTAACAACAATGTTCTGACCCGCTTTCAACACACCACGGCCCATGCCGTTCATGCCTCTGGCAATCGTAATGTTTCCACCGGCTTCCAGTGTAGCACCTTCTACCACACCTTTTACCTCAATGTTTCCCTTGGCCTGAACCGTATATCCGGCAGTCACACTACCATTGATCACAACGCTGCCTTCATAATCAATATTGCCGGTGGCAGGATCCACATTCTCTACCTCAAGCACGTCGGACACATATACAATGTCGCCGTCCAGTTCCACATGTCCGTCTACTTTGGAATAAATTTCTGTCTGATCCTCAGAAAATTCAATATTTTTGCCAAAACGAAGCTTAATAACCTTAATATGTAACGGTTTTATGACTTCACCACGAACTGTTTTTCCCTCCGTGCCCTGACTGGAAGGATGCAAAACAGCCAACTTGTCTCCTACAGAACAATGATTGACAAGATTCAAATGGAAGAAATCTACAGAACCGTCCTCACGCAGTGTAGGTCTGGCGTTTGGTTTCGTGTCAAAAAGATATTCCACATACCCTTCTTTTCCCTGCACTACAGGGGTTCCTTTGGCCACCACAATATCTGTGCAATACACCGGATGCTCCACAAATTCATTCACAGCGTTGTCCTGAATTCCATAACGAATTCCCTTATGGAACAAATCCTGGAAAATCTCTCGCTGTGTCATCCTCTCCCCACCCACGGAAGGAGGATAAAAACGCATGGTGTACGTGAGTTTATCCGGGGAAAGTGTATCCAGATAACACTCCCGCTCCATTCTGGTAAACTCGTTGTTGACCAAAATATCCTCACCATCGCCCTGCACCGCAAGCAGTGCCTTATTTAATGCATTGATATCAAAATTAATTTTCTTCCACCGCAGGTAGTCGGCTATTTCATTTACAGAAACCGGTTGCCCTCCATCTGTAGGCTGAAAGATACGAGCCAAAGTAGCATTTGGCTCGTGTACAAGTTGAAAATATCCGTTCATAAATCTACTATTATATACCCCTTACTTTCCGGAAACAAATCTCTGATTTGTCTGTGCCAGCTTCACCCACAGGGCTTTGCAGCATTATATGTTTTGCAAAATACCGATATACGGACCCATCTTCACTTTCATTTTCTGCAATGCTCTGGTGTGAAGCTGTGAAATACGGGACTCGGAAACCTCCAATACGTTACTGATTTCTTTTAATGTCAGATCCTCATAATAATACAGCAGAATGACTTTCTTTTCCTTTTCCGTCAGCTGTTCCAATGCCTCAGCCAACATTTTCTTCATCTCTGCCTTTTCCAGCACCTCTTCCGGACCATCGATATGCGCATTGTAATGATTATCTACGGGTACTTCTGTTCCCTGCTCGATAAATTCATTCAGAGAGACCACATTGGTGACCTTCATCTGTGACTGCCAGTCCTGATAGTCATCTGCAGTAATCCCTAGTTTCACTGCAATTTCATCATCCGTTGCACTACGTCCTGTTTCAGCCTCTATTTCTTTGATGGCAGCATCTATTCTTTTCTGTTTCTGGCGAATGGTTCTGGGAATCCAGTCCATCTTTCTGATCTGGTCCAAAATAGCACCACGAATACGCAGGCTGGCATAAGTCTCAAACTTCACCGCCTTGGTGGCATCAAACTTATCTATCGCATCGATAAGCCCGAAAACCCCATAGCCAACCAAATCGTCATATTCTACATTGTAACCCAAATACATACTGAGGCGCCCTGCCACCAGTTTCACCAAGGGAGCATATTCCAGAATGATCTTCTCTCTGATTTGAGAAGATTTTGTCCTGGCATAATCATCCCAAAGACGTTTTCTCTGCAACTCATCCATACTTAGTTACCCACATCTTGTTGTTCTTTTTCTATAACTTCTCCTTCGGAAGCAGCAGTCTCTTCATTTTGCTTTGCAAACCGGTCAAACATCCATTTCATCAATTCCCCGATGATGAAAAAGAATACCAGAACTCCAAGCAAAATGGGCAGCATTTTTTTCAACGGAAACTGCAGCAACAACATCGTAACAGAAGTAGCGGCTCCGGCAGTTAACATCACCATTGCGGGCAATGCCTTACGCCGCTTTGCAGCACGCCTGCGCAGTGCCTCCTGCCTGGCAAGTTCCTGTTCCTTTTTCAGCTGTTCTTCCCGCTCTTTTGCCTTTTCGGCCTCACTAAGTTTCTTTTGTTTGCGTTCTTCTATTACTTTGCCTAATTCTTCCATTCCACAAATTGGTCCTTCGTCCGATTCGACCCTTGCAGGCTAAATCGTTTTCTCGCTCTTTCCCACAGTCCGAACCTTTAATTCCCCGGTTTCAGGATAGTAGATAATGGTTCTTCCAAACGTTTCTCCGGTATCCTGTGCCAAAACCGGAATTCCTAATTCTTTCAGTTTTTTCAACGTAGCTTCCACGTTTTTCTCCCCTACACGCATTGTGGCAGATGTTGAGTTATAGGCGAACATCATTGCTCCCCCGGCGATCTTTGCTTCCAGTCTTCGTCCGGAGGCTCCGTTTTGTTCCAGAAGACGTACCAATTCATCAATTCCCGTATCTGCAAACTTTGCGACCTTCTCAATCGTTCTGAAGGCAGACGAATCAGGCAGCATAATATGCGCAAGACCGCCCACCTTGGTCATTGGATCTCTCAAACATATACCAACGCAAGATCCAAGTCCAAGGGTTGTAATCGCAGCAGGGCTATGACAGATCTTCAGATCGGCCATACCTACTTTAATAACTTCATTCATACATACAACTCCATACCCAAAGGGCTATTCTTATATGGAATCCAAAATTCCCAATGCTCTCAGAACTTTTCCATAACTGTCCATATTCGGTATCAATATGAAATAACCATCAATGGCTTTATCTCCAGAGAATTGCGTTTGTATTAATAAGATCTTGTCTCCCAGTGCTCCATATTGAATGGCAGGCACACTAAGTAAGGCAGCCGCCATATCAATATTCAGATCCGGAACCGTCGGATAAATGCACATATTTGTCAAGGAAGCCAATGCATTCAGATAGGAACCTGTAATGATATTTCCTACCTCCTGAAGAGCTGACCGCTCCATTTCGGAAAAGTCCTCCCCAGGGCTTTCCATTCCCATCATCAATTTGGAAACCAGATACTTTGCTGAAGGAATGGATAAAAGGAACATCATATTTCCTCCTATATCCCCTTCAACGCCAAGATAAATACCGGCCAAAACAGTTTCTTCTCCGCCAACCAGTTCCCCAATTTCATCAAATTCCAGCAGTTTTACCTGTGGAACAGACATATCCACCTTCTGTCCCAGCAAAGAAGCAAGTGCAGTCGTAGCATTACCGGCTCCAATGTTTCCGATCTCTCTCAGGACATCCTTATACATCTCATTCATCTCTTCCAATGAGAAGTTTATTCCATCACCCATCGTACCTTTCCGTGCCTTTCATTTTTTTGCGCTGATCTATGCGTTATTACAGTAATAACGTTTCCGGTATTACTGATGTCTTTCCTTTATGCCTGTGTTGTAGTTCCTACAACAGCATTTAAATCCAGCAGAGAAATCAATTCTTCTCCAACCTTACCCACTCCGCTGATAAAGTTCTCTTCATATGCACTGTAAGAGACCTTTTCGATCTGTTCTTCTCCCAGTGTTACCACTTCCCGTACTTCATCTACCAATACACCGATTGCGCCCTGCTCCAACTTCAAAATAATGATTCTGGAGTTCTTCGTCAGTTCGTCCTCCGGCAGATACATTTTCAGTCGTAAGCTCATAACAGGCACCACTTCACCGCGCAGGTTGATTACACCTTTGATGTATTCGGGCATTTTAGGTACTCTGGTAATGCGCTGCATTCTGACAATATTCTCAATATAACGAATATCAATTCCATACTGCTCGTCGCCTAATTTGATCACAATATATTGAATTGGTTCATTCACTGTTTTTAATGCTTCCATGACTCATTCCCCCTTTAAATCAAAGCATTGGAATCCAAAATAAGTGCAACCTCACCATCACCGAGAATGGTAGCGCCGCTTATTAATTTAGATTTATTGATATATTTTCCAAGAGGTTTGATGACGATTTCCTGCTGTCCGATGAGTTCATCCACAACAAGTCCTGCCAGTTTATCGCCTTTTCTCACAACCACCACAATCAGGTGATCCCGATCCTGCTTCTCGGTCTCGATGTCCAGCACTTCGTTCAGTCTGATAATCGGAATCACAGAACCGCGCAGGTTGATAACTTCCTTATTCTGAACCAGCTTAATACTACTGTTCTCAATATCTTCAATACCCTGAATAGCACTTAAGGATATTGCATATTTTTCATCACCGACGATCACCATGAGAGCCTGGATAATAGCCAAGGTAAGCGGCAGTCTGATGGTCCATGTACTGCCCTCTCCAAAACTGCTCTTGACTTCCACTTCACCGCTCAAAGCTTCGATCTTTGATTTCACCACATCCAGACCAACACCGCGGCCTGATACATCAGATACTTTATCTGCGGTAGAGAAGCCAGCATGGAACAGCAGATCGATAATCTCTTTTTCGCTCATCAATTCAGCTGCTTCCGGAGTGATAATGCCTTTGTCCAGTGCCTTTTTCTTAATCTTCTCGGTATCAATTCCGTTACCGTCATCTCTTACTTCAATGACAACATTATTGCCGTCCTGATAAGCATCCAGGAAAATGGATCCTACTTCCGGTTTTCCACGTTCCTTTCTGACTGCGGCTGATTCCAGGCCATGGTCAGCAGAATTACGTAACAAATGCATCAATGGGTCACCGATCTCATCTACTACGGTACGATCCAGTTCTGTCTCTTCACCGGACATGTATAATTCCATTTTTTTATCCAGCTTCTTGGACAGATCACGAATCATACGTGGAAATTTGCTGACAACACTTTCAATGGGAACCATTCGAACCTTCATAACAGATTCATGCAGACTGGTTGTAACACTCTCCAGATATCCCACCTGTTCATTCACAGCAGAGCTTGCAGAGCCCTGTGCTTCTGTGGCGGAAACGAGGGAGTTCTTTGCAATGATCAACTCACTGACAAGGTTCATCAGCACATCCAGTTTTTCAATATCAACACGGACCGTTCTGTTTACAATCGGTTTCGATGCAGCTTTCTTCTCCGTTTTCGCAGGAGCTGTGGTAGTTTTTTCATTCGAAGCGGAAGCAATTTCCGCAGTTGCAACTGCGGTGGTTTCCCCTTCCTGTACTGCCACTTCCTGTACGGCAGGCTCTTCATCAACAGCCACTACGCCACCGGTAACCTTATCGATTTCGGACACATTGGATGCGGCCTTGATCAGATCGTCCAGGGATTTTTCTGTAATCACAAGTAAACTGAAATCCAGATCAAACTTCTCATCTTCAACATCCTGGGCAGAGGGGGAAGATACAATGATCTCACCGATCTCTTCCACTGCTTTGAAAACAAGAAATGCTCTGGCAGCTTTCAGAAGGCAGCTTTCCTGTACTTTTACGGTAATGCCGAAAACATTTTTCCCCTGCTTCACTGCTTCCCGGAAAACATGCTTTTCAGGGTCACCCAAATGAATATCTTTCCATTTGTCCCCATCGGAAGGAGCTTCTTGTGCAGCAACCGCAGCCGTTTCTTCTTTTGCTGCAGGTTCTGTTCCCTTCTTTTGTCCGGACAGAATTTCATTCAGAGCCTTAATCAGATTCTCATTATCCTCTGTACCCTCATCAGAGGTCTGACGGATCAGCTCCGTGTACTGTTCTAACGCATCAAGACATTGGAACAGAATGTCGATCATATCAGAATCCACCTTGATGTTGCCATTACGGACTTCAGAGAAAACATTTTCCATATCATGGGTCAAAGTCTGCATGCGCTTGTAACCCATTGTTCCCGCCATTCCTTTTAATGAATGAGCTGCTCTGAATATTTCATTGATTGTATCCATGTTTTCAGGTTCCTGTTCCAAAACAAGAATCTGATCATTCAGATTTTGTAAATGCTCACTTGTCTCATCTAAAAAGATTTCCAAATATTGACTGACATCCATTGCTTATACCCACCTTTCTAAGTTCTTTCCTGTTACACAGTTTTCACAATTACATCTGCCAGTTTGTCCAAACTTGCGGTAATGTCTGAAAGGCCTGCCTTTACAACACTCTTTGGCATCCCATAGACCGCACAGGACAGTTCATCCTGCGTAATTACTGTTACTCTTTTACTTTTTTTCAGATTTGCGATGCCTTCCGCTCCATCGGCTCCCATACCTGTCATCACCACACAGACAATCTCCTCATAGGAGCTATTTGCCAATGATTCGAAAAGGTAATTGGCACAAGGCTTAACACCTTCCCGCACAGGCTCATCCAGAAACTCTAAAACCATTTCTTTCCCTTTTGGTTTTACCGTCAGATGCTTGCCTCCCTTAGCTATGTACACATGATTGTTCTCCAGCACAGTACCCTCTGCTGCTTCTTCCACAGTAAGCCGGCTTAAACAATCCAGTCTTTCCGCAAGAGAAGCAGTAAACCCTGCCGGCATATGTTGCACGATCACCACCGGAACATTCAGGTCTCCGGGCAATCTGGGGATCACTGCCTGCAAAGCCTTGGGTCCACCGGTCGAGCTTGCAATCGCAACTATTTTTTGACAACTCATATTATATCACATTGTTCGCTTCTCATAAGTGCATAGTCACTTTTACGTATGACATTTTGCATAATTTTTTAGCGAATACCTCTCTCTTTTCGTCTATGTTTCCTATCTTCGTTAAAAATATAGCGAATAATTTCTTCTCTTTCGTCTACATCCATATTGATGTACTGCACCCGGTGTTCAAAAACATTCTCCCGGTTTGCCACCTCGTTGACATCCAGTACGCGACCGGTCAGGTTGTATTCCTTCTCGCTTACTTTTCCGTCCTGTTCAAACACCAACACATACTTGCAAAGAATCACAGAACCTTTATTGTAGCTGTGATTTGCAACAAATCGTAAACCGCCTCCACTGATATCAACAATGATACTTCTCTTTAGCGGAAGCCCGGGCTGTAACTGACTACTTCTTTTTTCCAACGAAGCTATTTCTTCCTTTAGCAGTTCCCTGGAATTCATCTCAAGAGCACAGCTTAAACGGTAATACTCTCTTCTCTGTCTTTTGCGCAGATTGGAAACCAGATCAACCACCAGTACATAAATGTTATTATCTTTGTAACGATCCACAATTCTTCCCTGACACTGATATAAACCATTCTCCGTGTAGAAGTACATATCATACTCTGCATCTATGGGGAGTAGAATCAGCTTGGATTGTTCCATTGGCATCAGTACCTCTACCCTGTCATCAGACAACACATCATACACCTTGGTCATGTAGGTTTTCTTTTGTTGATCCGGGTCTTCTGTTTTCACACGGGCTACAGCCTGTAATTCTACTTTATTACCCGGTGCAATAAATTTTGAAAGAACTTTTTCCATTTTTCATTCCCTCACCTTATTTATGCTCGCCTTTTCCGGCAACAATGTGTGAGAAGAAGGCTGCCATACCCCTTTTCACAACATTCTTATTCAATTCCTTATTCATAAGTCTTGCAGCAATTTCTTCGTAATCCTGTGCCGATTTGGCATTTGGATTCTGGAGGGACACAGGTGTCTGCTGCATCACTGCCTTCACCAGCTGTGTATCCTGCGAAACAGAACCCAGATAGGTAATCGGCACCTTCAGATATCTGCTGACCACCGCATTCAGTTTATTGAATAAAGACTGCCCCTCTTCCTTTGTATTCACTTTGTTGGCAATCACTTTAATAATGGACTGATCCACATGAAATCTGGGATGTCTGTTAAGTGCTTTCAACAGAGAATAGGAATCCGTAATGGACGTAGGTTCCGGCGTGGTCACCAGAAGAATTTCTCCGCTGGCCACCAGAAATTCCAGAACAGCATCTGAAATGCCGGCACCTGTATCGATAATGATGATATCGGTGATGGCATCCAGTTGGGCCAGATTCTGAATAATATAGGTTAAATAGTCACGGCTCAGATTGGCCATGCCGGCAATACCCGATCCACCGGAAATGAAGCCCACCTCCATAGGTCCCCAGGTAATAATATCTTTGATGTTTTTGCCCTGATAAATCAGGTCACACAAATTATGCTTCGGTACGGCACCAAACATAATCTCTATATTGGCCAGTCCAAAATCCGCATCCAGAATAATGACCCGCTGTCCCATCTTTCTGAACTGGATTGCCAGATTGATGGCTGTGTTGGACTTGCCTACGCCCCCCTTGCCACTGGTAACGGTAATGACTCTGGCCAAAGGTCTTTGCGACTGATTTCCGGTCTTTACAATGTTTCGAAGCTTTGTTGCCTGATCCATCTACTTTCTGCCTCCAAGTAACTGTTTAACGGTCTTCTGCGGATTAAACTGCGCTATATCATCCGGTACATTCTGTCCATCCGTCACATAAGAAATGACTGCACCGGTATGTAATCTCAGATTCAGCAGATTCCCTAATGTAATGGTTTCGTCTAATTTCGTAAAGATCAACTTGTAACTGGTCATGGCCGAATACGTATCCGCAATACTGATCAAATCCCGATACTTCGTAGTAGCGGACAGTACCAGGAAAACTTCCTTCTCTGCAAGACCGTCTACAGAATGAATAAAGGCATTCATATTCTCACGCTGCACTTCGTTCTGGTGGGAATGTCCTGCTGTGTCTACCATGATATAGTCAAAATTTTTAAAATCCGTAAGTGCCTGTTCAATCTCTTCTACGGTATAAATGATCCGGAAAGGAACCTCCAGAATATTGGCATAGGTACGGAGTTGTTCTGCTGCAGCGATTCGATAGGTATCGGCAGTTAACAGTGCAACTTTTTTCTTTTCATTAACACTGAACAAAGAAGCGATCTTTGCAATGGTAGTGGTTTTCCCCACACCTGTAGGGCCAATGAAGAAAACAACCTTAGGTCCCTCCTTAGCAGGTGTAATTACTTCCGTCTGACCAAACTTCAGGATCATTTTCTGATAGGTGTTGGCCAGTGCATAGTCAAAGGGCATACCCGGTTTATTGCTTTTCTCCATCTCCTCAATGATCTGATTGGCATACTTTTCATTCACCTCATTATCGATCATTGTGTTATACAACAGTCGCATAAACTTGATAATTTCCTGATCTTTGGCAGAATCCTCCTTAGAAGCTTCCTCCTGTTTGTCTTTGACAATCTCAGGCTCTGTCTGCATGATCTGCTGTTCGATTAAGCTTTGCAGGCTGTCCAGTTTCTTTTCGATTGCATTGGAACCGCTTTTGGGCTGTGCAGCCTCTTCCGGTTTTGGTTGTTCCCTTTTGTCCGAATCGCCCACTACCTGATTCACTGCTGAAACAGCAGCCCGGATTCTCTGGTCTTCGGCTTTAGCAGCAACAGTCTTTTCACTCTCCTCTTCCAGTGCAACCGTTACTTCCTTCAGTTGGGGCTTCAAAAAGCTGAAAAATCCCTTTGCCTTTGTACTTCGAACGTTCAATACAACCACATTGGAGCCCAGTTCCTTTTGCGCCTGTTCCGTAGCTTCCTCTTCTGTTTTTCCCACATATTTCTTAATGATCATCGTATTCCTCACACTTGCCATCTGGTCTATCGTTTTCACTCATGAACCAATGGCCGGATTTTTTTCTTTTTATGCCGTAATCATTCCCACCGACTGCAGTTCCACACGATTCTCCACTTCGTTATAGGAAACCACAATCAGATCAGGATAATACTCTTCGGTCAACCGTTTAAAGTATGTTCTGACAATCGGCGAAGTGATAATAATTGGATTTCTTCCCAAGTTTTCCAATTTCTTCACTTCTTCGCCTACACTTTCCATGATCGCTCTTGTCCTTGCAGGATCCATATTCAGGTATGCGCCCTGTTCCGTCTGTTTTACGCTGTTCATAATTTCCTGCTCGATCTTCGGGTCTAAAGTTACTACGCTGGTGGTTTCATTGGCAGGGAAAAATTTGGAGCAAATCGCCCGTTTCAGGCTTTGTCGCACATATTCTGTCAGGATGTCTGTGTCTCTTGTTGTGGCAGCATAGTCGGCCAGCGTTTCAAAAATAGTAAGCAAATCTCTTATGGAAATGCCTTCCCGTAAGAGGTTCTGCAGTACCTTCTGTACCTCGCCCAGCCCCATCAGCTTCGGCACCAGTTCTTCCACGATGGCAGGATTGTTCTCTTTCAGGTTGTTTACAAGGTTCTGTACATCCTGTCTGGTCAGCAGCTCATCAATATGCTGTCTGATAATTTCCGTCAGATGGGTTGCAATAATAGATGGCGGATCAACAACGGTATATCCAAGACTTTCCGCCCGTTCCCGTTGTCCTTCCGTTATCCACACCGCAGGCAGGTGGAAGGAAGGTTCAAAAGTGGGGATACCGGTAATCTCCTCTTCCACATAACCGGGATTCATGGCCATATAGTGATCGAAAAGGATTTCACCCTCACTAACCTGCACACCTTTTACCTTAATAATATATTGATTGGGATTTAACTGAATGTTATCCCGCAAACGAATAATCGGCACAACAGTACCCAGTTCCAGGGCAATCTGTCTTCTGATCATTACCACACGGTCTAACAGATCGCCGCCCTGATTCACATCAGCCAAAGGTATAATACCGTAGCCGAACTCCAATTCAATAGGATCCACCTGCAACAGGGAGGTAACGTTCTCCGGCTGCCTGATTTCCTCCGCAGCAATTTCTTCCGTGTCTGCCGCATGTTCCACCAGGGAGGTCTCAATGGTAGAAGCAATAATTCTGCCAACCACGATGAACACCGCACCAATCATCATGAACAATAATGTATTTAATGGCGTGACAATTCCCAGCAGTGCCATCACGGCACCTACCATATACAATACTTTGGGAATGCCGAAGAGCTGTCCTACCAGCACCGAACCAAAATCTGCATTTTTGGAGCCTTTGGTTACCAAAATACCGGTAGATAATGATATCAAAAGAGAAGGAATCTGACTGACAAGACCATCACCAATGGTAAGAATCACGTACTTACTGACTGCATCACCAATGGACATATTCTGACGCAACATGCCCATGCAGATACCGCCCACAATATTCACCGCCGTAATAATAAGTCCCGCGGTGGCATCACCTTTTACATACTTAACAGCACCATCCATGGAGCCAAAGAAGTTGGCTTCTTCCTGAATTTTATCACGTCTTGCTTTTGCCTCAGCATCCGTAATGGCACCGGTGTTTAAGTCCGCATCGATAGCCATCTGTTTACCGGGCATCGCATCCAGTGTGAATCTGGCTGTTACTTCAGCCACACGTTCAGAACCTTTGTTGATTACAAGGAACTGAACCATGATCAAAATGATAAACACGATCACACCGATGACCAGGTCACCACCACCAACGAACTGGCCGAACACCTGAATCACATTACCCGCTTCCCCCTTTGACAGGATCAAACGAGTGGAAGAAACATTCAGTGCGATCCTGAAAATAGTGGTGAACAGCAAAATCGTAGGATAATACGACATATTCAGCACTTCCGAGGTCAGCATGCAGGTAAACATGATGGTAAAAGAAAGTGCCATATCCAG
>CALZKI010000037.1 GCA_945787995.1 uncultured Lachnospiraceae bacterium
CATGAGCATGAAGATCATGAGTGCCATCACCATGACCATGAGGAGCATGAGCATCACCACCACGAGCATGAAGATCATGAGCATCATCATGAACACGATGAGAATTGCACCTGCGGCTGTCATGACCATGACCATCATCACGACCATGATCATCATCACCATCATGCAGATGAAGTGTTTACCAGCTGGGGATTCGAGACTCCCGCCACATATTCCGCAGACGAAATCGCCCATATTCTGGAAGAATTGGATCATCAGGACGAGTACGGATTTGTACTTCGTGCAAAAGGCATGGTTCCCGGGGCAGACGGTACATGGACATACTTCGATTATGTACCGGAAGAGAGCAATGTACGTTCCGGCAGCCCCTGTGTTACCGGTAAGATTTGTGTCATTGGTTCAAATTTGAAAGAAGACAAGCTGGCTGAGCTGTTTGGGAAGTAAAAGAAATGGGGCTAATTATGAAACCGGTATACGTGATCAACGGATTTTTGGAAAGCGGAAAAACAGAATTTATCAACTTTACTTTGGCACAACCGTATTTCAGAAGTAAAGGAACAACACTTCTTCTCTTGTGTGAAGAGGGGGAAGTGGAGTACGAAGAGAACCTGCTAAAGGCGACCAATACGGTGATAGAACTGATTGAAGAAGAGGAAGATTTCAATTCCTCCCATTTGGTTGAGCTGGAGAAAAAGTATAAACCGGAAAGAATCATCGTAGAATGGAACGGTATGTGGAATTACAAAAATGTGAAGTTTCCCTGGTACTGGAAAGTGGAACAACAGATCACTACGGTAGATGCTTCCACATTTTCCATGTATTTTTCCAATATGCGTTCTCTGTTGGCAGAGCAGATGCGTGGCTCTGAGATGATCATTTTCAACCGCTGTGATGAGAAAACACAGGACCTGGTCAGCTTTAAGCGCAACGTGAAAGCACTGAATCCCAAAGCGGAGATTATCTTCGAAGATGAAAACGGTGAAGTGGATGTTATGATGGATGAGGATTTCCCTTATGACTTAAACGCACCTGTCATTGAGATGGATGATGAAGGCTATGGGATCTGGTTCATTGACAGCATGGATCACCTGGATCGTTATGTGGGAAAGACAATTCGCTTCCTGGCCCAGGTTATGCATCCTGCCAAAATACAAAAAGGTTATTTTGTACCGGGACGTATGGTTATGACCTGCTGTGCGGATGATATCAATTTCCTGGGATATGCCTGTCAGTATGATAAGGCGGATCAGTTTAAGGAACAGGATTGGGTTATGGTAACAGCTAAGGTGCAGAAGGAGTACTTTGCAGATTACGGAGGAGAAGGCCCTGTTTTGCATGCGATATCTGTAGAACCTGCCAAAGCACCGAAGGAAGCAATCATCAGCTTTGCGTAGAGAATTCCATATCTGAACACTCGCGCCGGAATAAAATTTCCGGCGCTTTTTATCTATCCTATAGGAGGATTTATGGCTATAGAATCACAAAAGGACAGCGATTTGTTGAAGAAACGTCTTGCTGAACTGGCTCGAAAAGCATATGAAAGAAATATGTATGTGTATACAGACTTTCTGGGACTGGCCGAACAGAGCCTGCTGCACGAAATGGAACGGGAACTGCAGTATGCGGGCATACAGCTGCAGGGAATGCCGGAGTTAGCGGATGACATGGATATTACCGAAAGAAAGATCGCCCGTTTTGGCGGAGAAGAGCAAATCGGTTATACGGAACCATTTCCGATTGCGGCTTTGTGGATCCGGCCGCCACAGAAGAAATTTGCCCAGGACTTGACCCATCGTGATTTTCTGGGTTCTTTGATGAACCTTGGAGTGGAGCGGAATCGCCTGGGAGATCTGTTCGTTCAGGATAAGGAAGCAATACTGTTCTGCCAGGAAGGGGTAGCTGATTTTCTGATGGAGGAGCTTACCAGAGTCAGACATACAGATGTGCTCTGTTCCTTTGCTCCGGAGGAAATAGTGAGTACGATCAGTCTGGCAAAACCGGAAGAAAGGGTGCTTCAGGTCAGCTCCGGGAGAATTGACGCTTGCATTTCCAGGCTTTATAATATGTCAAGAAATGACAGTTTAGAACTTTTCAAACAGGGAAAAGTATATGTAAACGGCAAATTGTGTGAAAGCAACAGCTATCTGTTAAAGGAAAAGGATGCAGTGACGGCAAGAGGTTTTGGGAAATTCATTTTTCAAGGGGTAACCGGTCAGTCAAAAAAAGGAAAACTGTGTGTCACGGTGGCTGTATATGGAGCAAAAAGGTAATAAAATAGAGAGCGGATTGCTCAGGAGTGAGGATTGGTATGTTTCATTATTCCATGATTCAATGGTTATTTTTCTTTTATCTATACAGTTTTTTTGGATGGTGCTTTGAATCCACTTACGTTTCCATCAAGAGTAAGAGATGGGTGAACAGAGGCTTTATGAAGGGACCTTTTCTGCCCTTGTATGGCAGTGGGGCCATTATGATGCTGGTGGTTTCAAGACCTTTTATGAGTAATATTTTTCTGGTATATATTTCCGGATGCATAGGAGCTACTGCCCTGGAATATGTTACCGGGGTAGTGATGGAAGCGCTGTTTAAAGTGCGTTATTGGGATTATTCTTCTAAAAAATTCAACTTTCAGGGACATATCTGTCTGAGTTCCAGTATTGCATGGGGGTTCTTCACCATATTGATGACACACCTGATCCATGGACCCATTGAGCAGGCAGTACTGAGTATACCAAACCGGGTATTGGAACCGGTTGTATTCTTCACCACAATCGTGCTGGTTGTGGACTTTACATTAGCTTTCAAGGCAGCTATGGATCTGCGCGATATCCTGATCAGGCTGGAGAAGGCGCAGCAGGAGCTGGAACATATGCAGAAGCGTTTGGATGTGATGATCGCGGTAGCGGCAGAGGAGCGTGCACAGCGTAAAGAAGAATTTGAGAAGAAGAAGGAAGAATTCTCCGAACAATTGGAAGTACGACTGGATCATGTTGCTGAAAGAATCGAGACTGCCTTCGATAACGTGGACAATAGGCTGAATCAAATGAAAGAGAACATGAAGAAGAGCCCTTCTCTTTATCTGGAGGATGCAAGGGAAGAACTTGCTGAGCTCCGCATGAAGTTCCATGTGCAAAGAGAGTCCCACAGAAGTCTGACAGATACGCTGGGTACATATAAGAAATCCTTGATCCGGAACAATCCAAGCATGGTTTCACCCAGATTTGCAAGCGGATTAGAGGAATTGAAGAAAATAGCGTATAAAAGGCTCCGTGAGGAAGACCAGTCTGAAAAAGAAGAAAAGTAATCATAAAAAAATGCCTTGAAAGTAAACAGGGGAAATATGGAAAAGAATTTAACTGAAATGATGGCGCTTTCCACAGATATCTGTGAATTGCTGTTTGAGAAGAATATTGGAAATTGCCGGAATAAGACAGGCAACCTGACAGAAGTATTTAAGAATACTTTATATAAGTACGCCCTTTGGCTTGCCGTTAGTGATGGAGAAGCCAAGGATTGTGAACTGACTTGTGTCAATGATCTCCTTCATATTAAGGTTACCGTTCCGGAAATGATCAAAGAGGCAAACCGGGTAAAGCTGGATACGGATTTTCCCCTGGAGGTGCCGGTGTTTTTGAAATATGCGGTGCTTGCTGACGCAGGCAGAAAAATTTCCCCGGATATCTATCGAAACCAGAAAGCACAGATCCTGTTAGATACCTATATTTTGTTTGGAGAAACTTTGCTTGCCGCCTACCGAGAGGTATCCAAAACCACTTCTGACAGATTTACCGCATACATAGCACTGTTGAAGAAGTTCCTGAAAGAGTACGGTGTATATTACACCGGTAATATCAAGATCTATCAACCCATCGAGGCTTCTCTGGAAGCGTTGAAGGGACAGCCTTCCCACGGTGAGGGAAGCAAGGAAGAGAAGACTGTTGCTGAGAACATTGCAGACCGGCAGGAGGAGAAAAACAAGACTCCCAATGAGATCATTGAAGAAAAACTGGCGGCTTTAGACAGTATGGTGGGCCTGAATGCTGTAAAGCAGGAAGTACATAGTCTGGTGAATTTAATGAAGGTTCGCAAATTACGTGCGGAAAACGGCATGAAAAACAGTTCTGTTTCTCTGCACATGGTGTTTTCCGGTAATCCGGGTACCGGTAAAACCACAGTGGCAAGGATGCTTGCGGAAATCTACGGTGCCCTTGGTGTTCTGAAGAAGGGGCATCTTGTGGAGGTGGATCGTTCCGGTCTGGTAAAAGGGTTTATCGGACAGACTGCCACCCGGGTGCAGGAAGTGGTAGATGAAGCTTTGGGCGGTATCCTCTTTATTGATGAGGCCTATACCCTTTGCGTGGGAAAAGGGGAAGGGGATTTCGGTCAGGAAGCCATCGATACCCTGTTAAAAGCCATGGAGGATAACCGGGATAACCTGGCTGTTATTGTGGCCGGATATCCTGATTTGATGGAAGAATTTCTGAATTCCAATCCGGGTCTGAAATCCCGATTCAACAAGTTTATTCTGTTTGAAGATTATTCGGGACAGGAGCTTCTGGATATTTTGAAGCAGAATTGTGCGAAACAGGATTATAAGCTTTCCAAACAGGCGGAAACCTACTGCAAAAAGTGGATGAAGCAGCGGGTGGAGAATAAGCCGGACAATTTTGCGAATGCCAGGGATGTGCGCAACTTTTTGGAAAAGGCCATTTCCAATCAGGCTACCCGTATTGTGTCGGTGGAGAATCCCGATAAGGAAGTACTCCAGACCATCGAGAAAGAAGATGTTGAGACGATTGTGATGTAATGAAAAGATGTTGAACCGATTGTGATACAAAAATAGATTTTGAAGCATAAGAGAGAAGCGTAAGGAGGGTGCACCTGCAAGTAAGAATGCGGGTGCACCCTTTTTTCATTTAGTCACTGTTCACAATTGCGTTATGGGTTATTGCAATCATTTGTCATTATACTTGTCTTACCTGCATAGATTTTCTGTATAGGGAGGTGAGTACATGCCATGTGCGTTGGTGATGCTGCCTGATTTCTTAAAAAAAGCAATCGCTCCTTATGCAGACGGTTGCCGGGCAGTATATGAGATCAGATGCAGGGTGAATAATCCTGTTTTTCTTCAGACAGACCAGGGAGAAGTGATGGTTCGTGAAGAGAACAAACCCTATATTCTATCAGAGACTCAGATGGATGAACTGCTTGCCTGTCTGTGCAATCATTCCATTTACGCTTATGAGGATGCCTTGAGAAACGGATACTTTACCATAGAAGGAGGTCATCGTGTGGGTGTGGCAGGACAGGTGATCTTAGGGGGTAAAGAGATAAGAAATCTGAAGTACATACGATTTATTACCATTCGTATCGCCCATCAGATAAAGGGAGTGGCGAGACCTGTATTGCAGCATCTGTACGCCAAGAATAAGGTACGAAACACCCTGATCATTTCACCGCCGGGATGCGGGAAGACCACCATGCTTCGTGATCTGATCCGTTTGGTTTCCAACGGTTCCGGATATGGGCAGGGACTTTCTGTAGGAGTGGTGGATGAACGTATGGAGTTATCGGGCTGCTACATGGGTGTACCTCAAAATGATGTGGGTATCCGTACGGATGTGTTGCAGGGCTGTTCCAAGGAAAAAGGTATTATGATGCTGATCCGTTCCATGGCTCCGGATGTGATCGGTGTAGATGAAGTGGGCTCCGGAGAGGATTACCGGGCTTTGCTGGTGGCAGCCTGCTGCGGCATCGGTGTTCTGGCCACCATGCATGGAGAAGGTATCAAGGATTACATAGACAGATTTTCTCTTTTTGATGAAGCGATGGAGGGAAGACAGATTTTTGAAAGGTTTGTGATCCTGGAAAAGCGCAAGCAACAGTTTATGATCAAGGAGATATTAGATGCCTCTTTCCATAAGTTTTCTTAAAGTTATGGGTGCTTTGTGCATTCTTTTTGGTTCCGGTTGTTTTGGATATACGGAGGTCAGAAAGGAACAGAGCAATATCAGTGTTCTGCGACAGATAGTTGCCTTTTTGCAGTTTATGGAACAGCAGGTTCGCTATGGAAAGGATACGCTGGCAGAAATGATGAATACCTGTGCAAAGGAACCATTGGGAATTATGTCGGTGGTTTGCAAAAAAATGAGCAGGTATTTACAAGATAACCGATGGGCTTCTCCCAAGGAGGGGTGGGAAAAAGTGATTTCCGGAAAAGAACTGCAGGATCAACTGGAGAAGACAGAGTTAGAGCATTTGATTGGCTTAATGGACTGTTTTTATGCCAATGATCCTTCACATGCTTGCAAACTGATTCAAAAGGAGTTGGATTTCTTTCAGGAAAGGTTAAAGCTTCGGAAGAACAGTGCAGAGGAAAAAGGGAAAATGATGCTGAAGATCAGTCTTATGGCAGGTCTTTTTGTTTGCATTGTGCTTTGGTAGCAGAAAGGATGCCGGCATGGAAATTAGTATTATTTTTAAGATCGCAGCACTTGGCGTGCTGATCACCTTGCTGAATCAGGTGCTGAAACATAGCGGCAGGGAGGAACAGGCTTTTTTGGTAAGCCTGGCCGGCCTGATGCTTGTGCTGTTCTGGATTCTGCCTTACCTGTATCAGTTGTTTCAAATGATGCAGAAGATGTTTTCCATATAGAATGAGGTGAGCAAAATGGAATTGTTTCAGTTAAGTCTGCTTTGTATCTGCGGCGTTTTCCTTTTTCTGATGGTGGGAAAGTACGATTCTTCTTACAGTCTGCTGGCCTGCCTGTTGTTAGGCCTTTTCTTATTGGAGAAAACCTGTGGATATGTGAGAAATCTGTTGGAGGGTCTTGCTGTGTTTCGGGAAAAGCTTGCAGGAACAGGGGATTTTTCGGAATTGCTTCTGAAGGCAATCGGCTGCACCTTTGTGACTTCCTTCGCATCCAACCTGTGCCGGGACGCAGGATACGGAGGTCTGGCAGTACAGATGGAAACAGTTGGAAAGGTGTATTTGCTTTTGCTCAGTCTTCCGGTGGTCATTGCCTTACTGCGAATTCTTGAGGGATTGTGTTGATAGAATGATGAGCGGAGAGAAGAAGAACTTTTGGCAAATGGTAATGGTGCATAGGAAGAACAGCATAAGGGTGGTTGCCATATTGGTCTTTCTTGGTATCATCCTTTTCCCTATGCAAGGTCACTGTGCCGAGACGGTAGCCCGGAATGTTGCTGAGAGCGATACTGTTACGTATAATGAACCCCTTTTGGACAGGGAAAATGTCCGGCAAAAGGATGTTGCGGGAACAGAAGAGGAGGAAGAAGAAACAGGGATCATCGATCAGAACATTGTCTGGGACATTTTTTCTCTGGAAAAGGCAACCAATCAGATCTTACAGAAATGTGACGGATCCCGGGGCGATGCCTCCTCCTTTCCTGCCAGACAAGTCTTTACATTGCTGATGCAAGGACAGCTGGAAGAAATCTATACCTTGCTAAAACAATATGTGGTCACCCTTCTTTCGGGGCAATGGGGAGGCCTGAGAAAAATGCTGGTAGGAGTTCTGCTGATTGGCATCGGATCCGGGGCAGGGGTCTTGCTGGGGGAACTATACCCCAATGGCAATCTGGGAAAAACAGTAGGGTATGTGACGTTTCTGCTGATGCTGGTGCTGCTGTTATCTGAATACGGCAATATGAGTGAACTTGCTATTCAGACCATGGGACAGATTGCAGAGTTCATTCCACTGTTCGTGCCGGCTTTTGTGGCAAGCATCGGTGTGGCCTGTGGGTTACATACTGCTTCCGGATATCAGGCTCTTTTGATGGGGCTCTCTTATCTGGTGGTACGTTTTCTGGTAGCCATTCTTTTGCCCCTGGTGTATGCCTATCTGCTTCTGGCGATCATGGATGGATTATGGCAGGAGGACCGTTTGGATGGGATGCTTTGCCTGGTGAAAAAAACAGTTGAGACCTCGCTTCGTCTGGTTACCAGAGTGGTGGCAGGAATCGGGCTGGTGCAGGCTATGATCTTACCGGTGCTGGATTCCCTGCAGGGCATGGCGGTAAGGAAAATGATTGCCATATTGCCGGGAATCGGTAATTTGTCCGACCAGGTGTTCAAGATGTTCGTAGGATCCTGCGTGTTGATCAAAAACTGTATCGGAATCTACTTTGCTCTTCTGTTATTGTGTATCTGCTTTGTACCGCTGCTGCGGCTGTTTCTGTTTATGATAAGCCTGAAATGTCTGGCAGCCATGGTGGCGGTGGTGGGAGAGCGTAATCTGGTAAAGTGTATGGGCAGAATCGGGGATAGCTGCCTGCTGTTGATGAAGATTCTTACGGCAGTCATTACCATGTTATTCTTACTGATATCCACAGCCTGCTATTTGAGAGGTTACCAGTATTAGAAAGCATGAGGCAGCAGCCATAGGTGGTGGGCGAAATAAAGGAAAAGGAGGAATGTTGCCATGTATGGCACCTGGGCAAAGGAGATGATGGGTACACTCCGCTTTGGTTGTACCATTCTTTTGTATGCTACGATTTTAACCCATACTGTTCCGGTAAGAAACTATGAACCTTACATCCGGTTTCTCACGAATTGTATGGTTCTGCTTTTACTGCTTCGATTGTTTGTGGAATTCTGTAAAGGAGTTGGTCTTTTATGAATTGGAAACTTTCAGTGGGGAAAAGAGAAATATGGATACTGGTGGCTTTGGCAGGTATTTTTCTGCTGCTGGTGTGTAATCTTCTGGAAGGCAAAAGCAGTTCGCCGGCTTCCGGCAAGAATTCTCTCTATGATAATGTGGGGGATGATTTGTCAATGTCCTATAAAGGGGACTCTTCTTTTGATATGCTGGGGATGTCTCAGGATACTGAAAGTGATGAGATAGCCCGCTTTTGCAGTCTGTGGGAGAATAAGATCGAAGGCATCCTGTCCTGCATGAAAGGGGTGGGAAAGGCAGAAGTTATCCTGTACGCCAGATTGGATGAGAGAAATCTTCCGGATATCACCGGTGTTTTCGTACTTGCCCAGGGGGCGGGAGATGTATCGGTAGAAGTGCGGATCAAAAATGCACTTCGTACGCTGCTTGGAATCTCGGAGATGCAGGTCAGTGTACAAACCCTATCTGCGACCGAATCACCGGAAGTAAGATAGATGAGGTTATACAAGGTACAGGTACTAAAGAATTCATTCTCTGAATACAATAGAACTATAGTAAAAGCCTAAACCTGTAAAGGAGAATTGTTTTGAAAAATATGCCGAAAAGAAACCAGATTATGATTACTGCATTAGCACTTTTGGTAGCTGTAGCGGGGTATCTGAATTTTGCCGGTAAGAAAGCTGCCGACGAAAATATGCTGCAGGTGACCGGAACGGAAATTGCAAAGGATATTGTCAGTATGGATTCGGAAGCTACAGAGGTGGATAGTATTCAGGTGGAATCCGAGTATTCAGACATCACAGATGACATCGCCGGAGAGATACCGGGAGAGGCAGTATTCACCTCCTCCACCGGAGTGTCTGTTTTGTCCGGTGCCAGAATGCAGAAGGAACAGACCAGAACCAAAAATAAGGAAAGTCTGTTGGAAATCATTAACAATGAAAATGTTACAGAGTCCGGAAAACAGGAAGCCATCAACAGTATGGTACATATGACTGAGATCGCTGAAAAAGAAACAGCGGCTGAAATTCTGCTGGATGCAAAGGGATTTGACGATGCCATTGTGAGCATTCAGGGAGACGGTGTGGATGTAGTAGTGAACACCGCAGAGCTTTCCGAAGTGGACAGAGCACAGATTGAGGACATTGTTACCCGCAAAACCGGATTGTCTGCTGATGCGGTTATTATCAGTACCGTGAATAACAATGAGGAATAATCACAAGGATATTAGCAAAATTGTATAAGGAAATGGGATACATTTTGGGAAGAATGTGGTAAAATATACTCTGTATGATTAAAGATAAAGATGTGAAAAGAGGTAATATGAAAAGAGTATTTCTTATCGTTCTTGACAGCTTTGGGATAGGAGAAATGGAAGATGCTGCCTCCTATGGCGATAAAGGAACGAATACATTAAAGTCTGTAGCAGAAAGTCCGTTTTTGCATATTCCCAATATGTGTGCTTTAGGCTTGGGGAATCTGGACGGGGTAGACTGCCTGGAAAAAGAAGAGCGGATTCTTGGAAGAATAGCACGAATGAAAGAAGCCTCCAAGGGAAAAGATACTACCATCGGCCATTGGGAGATTGCAGGGGTTTTGTCCATGAAGCCCATGCCTACTTATCCAAATGGTTTTCCCAAGGAGGTTCTGGATGCTTTTTGCAAAGCCACGGGAAGAGGCGTGCTTTGCAATAAACCCTACTCCGGAACAGAAGTCATCGAAGATTACGGAAAGCAGCATATGGAAACCGGTGATCTGATCGTATACACATCAGGAGACAGTGTTTTCCAGATTGCTGCACATGAGGACATTGTGCCCGTCGAAACACTATATGAATACTGTCACATAGCAAGAAATATTCTGGTTGGTGAACATGCGGTGGGCAGAGTGATCGCACGTCCTTTTGTGGGAGAACCGGGCCATTTTACAAGAACTTCAGGTCGCCACGACTATGCGGTAAAACCACCAAAGGACACCTTGCTGGATGTACTGAAGAATGCAGGAAAGACTGTCATAGGTGTGGGTAAGATCCACGACATTTTCTCCGGTCAGGGACTTTCGGAATATGTATTTACCACCGGAAATGAAGATGGCATTGAGAAAACCCTGGAATATATGAAACAGGATTTTGAGGGATTGTGTTTTGTCAATCTGGTAGATTTCGATATGCTTTACGGACACAGAAGAAATGTGGATGGATATGCCAAGGCTCTGACATACTTTGACGAAAAACTACCACAGCTGATGGCAGGTCTCAGAGAGGACGATATCCTTATGATCACCGCAGATCATGGTTGTGATCCGGCATACCCTGCAACCAACGACCACACCAGAGAACATACCCCGTTTTTGATGTATGGCAACCCTGTGGAGCCCGGAAATCTGGGAACCAGAGAAACCTTTGCAGATATTGCGGCAACCATACTGGATTACTTCGATATACCAAATCCTTTGGAAGGTGCTTCTATGCTGTAGCTGCAACAGAATGGATGAGGCATGGTATGCTTGGGGATACTGCCGGCAGAACATTAGGAAGAGAATACAGTATCAGATAGGTCAAATAATATAGCCTGTTTTGATAGATAGACTTGGAGGATAAACAATTGAGTAACATAAAAGACGAGATTAACAGAAGAAGAACCTTCGCCATCATTTCCCACCCGGATGCAGGTAAGACCACACTGACGGAAAAGTTTCTGTTATACGGCGGTGCCATCAATCTGGCCGGCAGTGTAAAGGGTAAAGCTACCGCCCGCCATGCAGTATCTGACTGGATGGAGATCGAGAAGGAGAGAGGTATTTCTGTCACTTCATCCGTATTGCAGTTTGAATACGATAATTTTTGTATCAATATTCTGGACACACCGGGACATCAGGATTTCTCGGAAGATACTTACAGAACCTTGATGGCTGCTGATTCGGCAGTCATGGTCATTGACGCATCAAAGGGTGTTGAGGCACAGACCAGAAAGCTGTTCAAAGTATGCGTCATGAGACATATTCCCATTTTCACCTTTATCAACAAGATGGACCGGGATGCTAACGATACCTTTGATCTTCTGGATGATATTGAAAAGGAACTGGGGATTGAAACATGTCCTGTCAACTGGCCTATCGGATCCGGTAAAGGCTTTAAAGGGGTGTTTGATCGTAACCGGCAGACGGTGGTAACCTTCAGTGATACGCAGAAAGGTACCAAAGAAGGTGAAACAAAAGAGATCTCTTTGCAGGACAAAGAGGAGCTGATTGCAGAAATCGGACAGGCTGCTTATGACAAATTAAGTGATGAAATCGAGCTTCTGGACGGTGCCAGTGCAGAATTTGATCTGGAGCAGGTGCAGGCAGGTAATCTGACACCGGTATTCTTCGGTTCTGCTCTGACCAACTTCGGTGTTGAAATATTCCTGAAATATTTCCTGGAAATGACAACAACACCTTTGCCCAGAAAAGCTGATATCGGCATAATTGATCCGGTGGAAAACGAATTTTCCGCTTTTGTCTTTAAGATTCAGGCGAATATGAACAAAGCCCATCGTGACAGAGTGGCTTTTATGCGTATCTGCTCCGGAAAATTTGACGCAAGCATGGAAGTAAAGCATGTGCAAGGGGGCAAAGTCATGCGTCTGTCCCAACCACAGCAGATTATGGCGGATGAAAGGAAAATCTTAAGCGAAGCCTATGCGGGAGATATTATCGGTGTGTTTGATCCGGGTATTTTTTCTATCGGTGATACCGTATGCAGCCCGAAACAGCAGTTTTCCTACGAGGGAATCCCTACCTTTGCACCGGAGCATTTTGCCAGAGTGAGACAGATAGATACCATGAAACGTAAACAGTTCGTAAAAGGAATCTCACAGATTGCACAGGAAGGTGCGATCCAAATCTTCCAGGAAATGAATTCCGGTATGGAAGAAATCATTGTAGGGGTTGTTGGCGTATTGCAGTTCGATGTTCTGAAATACCGCCTGGAAAATGAATACAATGTAGAAATACGTCTGGAAAATCTGCCCTATGAACATATCCGCTGGATTGAAAACAAGGAGGAAGTGGATGTGGCAAAACTCACCGGAACATCAGATATGAAAAAGATTCAGGATTTGAAGGGCAATCCCTTACTTCTGTTTATCAACCAGTGGAGTATCGGCATGACGCTGGATCGAAACAAAGGACTGGTGCTGTCTGAGTTCGGACGGAACTGATTCGCGTGAAAGATGAGCCCATGGGAAAGGATACGTAATGAAAACTCGTAAGATCTGTTTGTTGTGCTTCATCATGATGCTGCTGTTATGTGCATGCTCCTTTTCTGATGTGACGGATTTCCTGGAAACTGTGGGAGAGTCCATGGTAGAGAAGCTTTCCGATGACTCTGATGACCTGTCTTCCTTGCGAGGAATTGTGGAACCCATTCCGGAGGATGAAATCCGGGGACAGACATCGGT
>CALZKI010000038.1 GCA_945787995.1 uncultured Lachnospiraceae bacterium
GTATGAGTTCCGAACAGTTACAACTATGCCCCCGACACTTCTGCCGGGGGCAAATTGATGGTACTTAGTGTTCGATTTATAATACGCCGAATTCTTTCATGGCTTTTGCCAGTCTTTCCTGATTAGCAGGCTCCATGGTGGTGAGCGGTCTTCTCATAGGACCCACTTCCTTACCCTGCAGGTTCAAACCGGCTTTCACAGGAATCGGATTCACTTCACAGAACAGAGCATCCACCAGCTCAATGGCACGCAGCTGCTCCGCACAGGAACCGGCAACGTCTCCCGCAAAGAACTTAGCACAGATATCGTGTGTTTCTTTTGGTGCCACATTGGAAAGAACGGAGATAACGCCTTTTCCCCCAAGGGAAAGAATGGGAACGATCTGATCGTCATTACCGGAATAAATATCTACTTTACCCTGTGCCAGGCTGGCCAATTTGGCAACCTGGGATATATTGCCGCTGGCTTCCTTCACACCAACGATATTGGGAACATCCGTACACAGTCTGACTACCGTCTGAGGCAGAATATTGCAACCGGTTCTGCCCGGTACATTGTAAAGGATCATGGGAACCTTAACAGATTCGGCAATCGCTTTGAAATGCTCATATAATCCATTCTGGGTAGCCTTATTATAATAAGGGCTTACCACCAGAATACCGTCTACGCCGTATTTCTCAGCTTCTGTGGAAAGGTAGATAGCAGTCTCCGTACAGTTGGAACCTGTACCTGCAATGACGGGAATACGGCCCTTCACAACCTCTACACAATACTTGATCACATCCAGATGCTCCTCATGTGTTAACGTAGAAGCCTCACCGGTTGTACCGCATACAATAATTGCATCTGTGCCGCCGGCAATCTGTTCTTCGCACAACTGAGCAAATTTCTCATAATTTACACTTCCGTCTTCATGAAATGGTGTAACAATAGCTACGCCTGCGCCTGTAAAAATTGCCATAACTTTACATTCCTTTCTCGTTAATCTAGTCAGCCGCCTGTTTTCCTTCCTCACTATAAAGGACCGGCCTGATGAGGCCGGTCCTGCTAATATCTGCAATCCGGATAGCGCCCCATCAAGTTCTTTGATGACAGTCATACAGCTCTTAACTGCATGCCCAAGGTTCCAAACATCAGGATCTGAAACCTTTCGGCGTATGTTCCTTTCGCAATTCCTCAATTGTGCCTGTCACATCAGAAAAACTACTGATAATATACGCAACCTCTATCTCTTGCATCATTATATGCTATACGATAAATAAAATCAATCCTAAATATCACATCTCTTTTCAAACAGTACTGCTGTCTTAACTACGACTCCTCATATACAGTTTCCAATTTGCTCACGGAAACTTCATAGGCAATTCGTTTTTCCATCTCCCCTTCACCCAGTTTTTTCATATATTCTCTACTTTGGATGCGCCCCCACACAAGACATCTGCTGCCTACCTGGAAGGTACCTGCAAATCTGGCATTTCTGCCCCAACATATGCAGGGTATGTAATCCGATTTTCCGTAAGGTCTGTTGACCGCCAGAAGAATATCTGCGATTTCCCTGCCAAGGGGTGTTCTTCGATAAATCGGCGGCTTACAGATAAATCCGTCCAGAAAGATCTGATTTGTCTTGGAATTTTCAGGCATCTCATCCACAAAATCAATTTCTCTCGCAAACACAGACAGAACAAGCTTGTTTTTCTTCTCTTCATGTCTGTTGTAGGATCTGAACTGGCCCACTACTTCTATTTTTAGTCCTTTGTAATCTTTTGTAACATCAAGCAGTCTCTCTGACACCATAACGGGAATCAGATCTTCTGAATCGCTCAAGCGTTCCACACGGATATTTACCATGTAAAATGCCTCTCCGAATATCTCGTGACTGTAAGTAAAATCGTCAACGATCTCACCCATAATAATCACCTGATTATTCTCAATCACTTTGTCTACCATGTTTTGTTCTCCCTTCCCACTTTTCACATTTCCGCAAAAAGTATTTCTTTTTGTAGTAATATCAGTATATTGCGCGAACTTTCGTAATAGAACATTTAGGCATCGCCTACAGGCCCTATAGGCCATTCATTTATCGCGCATTGGTCTTGTATTATGGCTTTTCCGGTGCTATACTACTTAAGTTTTAGTGGATTTAGTGGATATATAGTTGAAATGAGAGGTACGTTATGATTCAGACAAGAGAAGACGTAAGAAATGTGGCGATCATAGCCCACGTTGACCATGGTAAAACAACACTGGTAGACGAGCTGTTAAAACAGAGCGGTGTATTCAGAGAGAATCAGGAAGTAGCCGAGCGTGTCATGGACAGCAACGCTATTGAGCGTGAAAGAGGTATCACGATCCTTTCCAAAAACACTGCCGTTATGTATAAAAACAC
The DNA here is from genome assembly GCA_945787995.1 of uncultured Lachnospiraceae bacterium. Lineage (GTDB taxonomy): Bacteria > Bacillota > Clostridia > Lachnospirales > Lachnospiraceae > Acetatifactor. The sequence goes on from CALZKI010000038.1 coordinate 2,387, forward strand.
AAAAATCAACATCATCGACACTCCCGGTCACGCTGACTTTGGCGGCGAAGTGGAACGTGTGCTTAAGATGGTAAATGGCGTCATCCTGGTAGTAGACGCTTTTGAAGGCCCCATGCCTCAGACAAAATTCGTTCTGAAGAAGGCCTTGGAGCTGGATCTTGCCGTTATCGTATGTATCAACAAAATTGACCGTCCCGAAGCCAGACCCGAAGCTGTGGTAGACGAAGTATTGGAATTGTTCCTGGATTTGGATGCCAATGACGAACAGTTGGATTGTCCTTTCGTATTTGCTTCTGCCAAAAACGGTTCCGCCACCCTGAACCTGACCGTCAAAAACAAAGACATGACTCCTTTGTTTGAGACCATCCTGGAGCACATTCCCGCTCCTACAGGTGACCCGGAAGCCGGCACCCAGGTACTGATCAGCACCATCGATTACAACGAATATGTAGGTCGTATCGGTGTGGGCAAGGTTGACAACGGCATCATCAAAGTAAATCAGGATGTTGTGATTGTGAACCATCACGATCCGGACAAGATGAAAAAGGTAAAAGTCAGCAAGCTGTACGAGTATGATGGATTAAATAAAGTAGAAGTAAAGGAAGCCGGCATCGGTTCCATCGTTGCAATTTCCGGTATTTCCGACATTCACATCGGTGATACACTATGTTCTCCGGAAGCACCAAGTGCCATTCCTTTCCAGAAAATTTCCGAGCCTACCATTGCCATGCATTTCATGGTAAACGACTCCCCTTTGGCAGGACAGGAAGGAAAATACGTAACCAGCCGTCACATCAAGGATCGTCTTCTGCGGGAGCTGAACACCGACGTATCCTTACGGGTAGAGGAAACCGACTCCACAGATTCCTTCAAGGTGTCCGGACGTGGCGAACTGCATCTTTCTGTTTTAATCGAAAATATGCGCCGTGAAGGCTATGAATTTGCAGTAAGCAAAGCAGAAGTTATCTATAAAAAAGATGAAAAAGGCAAACTTTTGGAGCCAATGGAAAGCGTATATGTTGACGTGCCTGAAGAATTTACGGGTATCGTAATCGAGAAACTCAGTATCCGAAAGGCAGAATTGAAAAACATGTACCCCATTTCAGGTGGTTATACCCGACTGGAATTCTATATGCCATCCCGTGGACTGATCGGCTACCGTGGCGATTTCCTGACAGATACCAAGGGTAACGGTATTATGAACACACAGTTCGAGGATTACGGTCCTTATAAGGGAGACATTCAGTTCCGTAAGATGGGTTCCCTGATTGCCTTTGAAGCCGGCGAAGCGATTACTTACGGCCTGTTCAACGCTCAGGAGCGGGGCCAGCTCTTTATCGGACCCGGAGAAAAAGTGTATCCCGGCATGGTTGTGGGACAAACCGGTAAGGCTGAAGACATCGAGGTAAACGTATGTAAGACAAAGCATCTTACCAATACCCGTTCTTCCAGTGCAGACGAAGCCCTTCGTCTGGTTCCCAAGAAGATCATGAGTCTGGAGCAGGCATTGGACTTTATCGATACGGATGAGTTGTTGGAGGTAACCCCCACAAGCCTTCGTATCCGCAAGAAGATCCTGGATCCTACCATGAGAAAACGAGCAAACTTCAAAAAAAATAACGGGTAGCAGTGTCGAGGGGACGGTTCTTTGTGACAAAAGAACCGTCCCCTCGACACCTCCCTCGACACCTACTACGCAATTCCCAATATCAAAGAAGCAATTCTGAAATAAACCAGCAGAGACAATGCATCCACAATTGTGGTGATAAAAGGGCTTGCCATAACCGCCGGGTCAAATCCCAGCTTCTTGGCAATCATAGGCAAAACGCAGCCCACCATCTTGGCGATACATATGCTGACTAAGAGAGTCAAGCACACCACTGCTGCCACTGCGATGCTTGTTCTGTCGAACACCAGGAGCTTGGCGAAATTGGCCACCGCCAGTGTTGTTCCGCATAACAGGGCAACCCGGAATTCCTTCCACAAACAGGAAATCAAATCTGAAAATTCTATTTCATTCAAGGACAATCCACGAATAATAGTCACACTGGCCTGTCCGCCGGCATTACCGCCGGAGTCCATCAGCATAGGAATATATGCTGTCAAAATCACACAGGCACTTAACGCATTCTCAAAAGAAGTGATGATCTTGCCTGTAAAGGTTGCTGAGATCATCAACAACAGAAGCCAGGGAATACGTTTCTTCCAGGTCTCGAAAACACCTGTCTTAATATAGGGTTTATCACTGGGCATGATAGCCGCCATTTTTTCCATATCCTCTGTGGCCTCTTCCTGCATGATATCCACAACGTCATCGACTGTGATGATACCAACCAGACGGTTTTCATTATCTACCACCGGCATGGAAGTAAAGTCGTATTTCTGGAACTGTCTGGCAACTTCCTCCTGGTCCATCATGGTATGCAGGGAAATGACATTTTCATGCATGATGTCCCCGATCAGAGCGTCCGGGGGACTGATCAGCAGATAACGCAAGGCAACCGTTCCCACTAACATTCTCTGATTATCCAACACATAACAAATATTGATGGTTTCACTGTCCACGCCAACCTTACGTATTCTTTCGATTGCTTCCGCTACAGTGATGGTCTCTTTCAGATCTACAAACTCCACTGTCATAATGCTACCGGCACTGGACTCCGGGTAGCGAAGCAGATGGTTGATATCACGTCTGGTATCAGGGCTGGCATTTGCCAGCAGCTTCTTCACAATATTGGCAGGCATCTCTTCCAACAGGTCTACCGCATCATCGGCCATCAGATTGTTGATGATGTTGGTTGCATCCCGATCGGAAAGGGAGGTAATGATATATTGCTGGTCATCCACATCCAGATAGGCAAATACATCAGCAGCAATTCCTTTGGGGAGGAATCTGAACAGCTTCAGTTTATCTTCATTTTCCAGCTCCTGCATTACGTCAGCGATATCTGCATTATTCAGCTCCGCCACCTTTTGCCTCAGCCTTGTGTACTGTTTGTCAAGCAATAACTGCTTTACTTCTTCTTCCACAATTTCTTCCATAACTTCTGCCATGCATAAGCCCTCCTTTTCTTGTTATTCCTTGTATACCCAAACGTCTCCGCCAACATCATAGACACATTTCCATAATGCCTGCTGATTCGTATTGCTTTATTTTTGCGCCTCCTGATAATAGGCAGGATCTTCTTCCCGTATCACAGCTTTTCCGGCAGTAGCTTCCGTGACACCGTGAATCACTGTTTCCCTTTTTTCCATGGGCACCTGCACTGTTAGTGTAACCACATCCGTATAGGCGCTATCCAAAATGGGAATCCCCTGCTGTCCAAACAGGTACTGCAGTTTTCCCAGTCCCATATAGTCCGTTTCCACATGAAGTACCACACCATAGCGCATGGTTCGGATACTGGCATGAGCCAATCCCTCCTGCACCGCCGCCGTGTAAGCACGTACCAGACCACCTGTACCTAGAAGAGTCCCGCCGAAGTATCTGGTCACTACGGCCACAACTCCCTGCAGATTTGCTCCGGTAAGCACCTCCAGCATGGGCCGTCCGGCGGTGCCCTGTGGTTCCCCATCATCGCTGCATCTGACCACAGGATTTGCTCCTTGCAGAATGTAGGCGTAGCAATTGTGTCTGGCATCCCAGTACTTTTTCTTCAGTTGTTCCACCACCTGCAGTGCCTCTTCCTCTGTTTCAATGGGACGGATAGTGGCGATAAATCGGGATTTCTTTTCTTCTATCTCACCCTGTGCCTCTTCCAACACAATGCGAAAGGGTTCTTTCCCGGTAACCTTCAAAGAATCCATATGAGCCCTCATTTCTGTGAACACCCTAAAGTGATTGGTATCGGGAACCGGTTCCATATCCGCACCCGCACCATTAAGAATACCATAGGATTGCATAATTGTGTGTAAAAATGTAAACAATAATAAAGGCTTACATCAAAAAAATCGTAAATCACCCCCTATAAGAACCTGATACAAGCCATGTTTGCAGAAAAAACTTTTTTTCACCAAGGGACTCTGTTATAATGGACTGTAAGTGTTTATTCCTATGACTATATAAAATAGGCAGAAGACCTTAAGGAGGCAACATTCATGAATTATGGAAAACAAGGTGTCAAGAACAAACGCAGGGCACTGAATTCTAAATCTGTGAAGTGGGGCAAAAAACTTGGTATTACAATTGTGGAGCTTCTTTTAATAGCTTTCATTGCAGTGGTCATTATTGGAGCCAGCGCAGGCATTGGCGTGTTCAAGGGTATCATCGCTACGGCTCCTGATATAAGCAACATTAATGTCACCCCTTCCGGTTATTCCACCTTTGTTTATGACAACAAGGGTAATCAAATTGCAAAATTGGTTTCTACGGATTCCAACCGTATCCCGGTTACCATGGCCCAGGTTCCCCAGAACCTGGCAGATGCCTTTGTGGCAATCGAGGACGAACGTTTCTATGAACACAACGGTATCGACGTGATGGGTATCATCCGTGCCGGTGTAACCGGCCTTCGCAACGGACGTTTTTCCGAAGGCGCCAGTACCATTACACAGCAGCTTCTGAAGAACAACGTTTTTACGGAATGGACCAGCGAAAACTCCATGGTGGACAAATTCCGTCGTAAATTCCAGGAACAGTATCTGGCTCTGGAACTGGAAAAGGTAATGTCCAAGGAGGATATTCTGATCAACTACATGAATACCATTAACCTGGGACAAAACACCCTGGGCGTGCAGGCTGCTTCCCTTCGCTATTTCGGCAAGGATGTCAGCCAGCTCACATTATCCGAGTGTGCAGTCATTGCCAGCATCACCCAGAATCCTTCCAAGTTGAATCCAATTTCCCGTCCGGAAAACAATGCGGAAAGACGTGATAAGGTATTGAGAAACATGCTGAAGCAGGGATATATCAGCCAGGCAGAATATGATACCGCCATGGCGGATGACGTGTATTCCCGTATCCAGTTGGTAGATGCAGAAACAACAGATGATACCATCAACTCCTATTTTGTGGATGCACTGACAGAAGATGTGTTAGAGGATCTGGTAAAAGCCGGTTATACGGAACAGCAGGCATTTACGCTGCTTTACAGTGGCGGTCTGAAAATCTATTCCACCCAGGATCCTGACATCCAGAGTATCTGTGACGACATCTACAATAACGAAGAAAACTATCCTGCCAATGTAAAATGGTACCTGAATTATACATTAACCGTAGAACGTTCCGATGGAACCAAAGAGAACTCCAGCACGGAAATGTTCCGCAGCTATTTCCGCGAGCAGAACAAAGGCTTTAATCTGATTTACGCTTCCAAAGAAGACGCCTACGCAGATATCGAAACCTACAAGGAATACTTTGTCGGCGGAAACGGCGAGGTCTTTGATGAAAATATCACATTGACGCCTCAGCCTCAGGTTTCCTTAACTGTTGAAGATCAGTCCACCGGATACATAGTTGCTATGATTGGCGGACGAGGAGCGAAATCCGCAAGCCGAACCCTGAATCGTGCTACATCGGCAGCAAGACAGCCGGGTTCCACCTTCAAGATTGTATCTACCTATGTACCCGCTCTTGACAGTGCAGGCCTAACACTGGCTACGGTGCAGAATGACGCTCCGTTCAACTATCAGAACGGTACTCCGGTTCGTAACTGGTACGGGGAAAAATACCGCGGGCTTTGTTCCCTGCGTGACGGTATCAGAGACTCTCTGAATATCGTTGCGGTAAAAACCCTAACCCAGATTTCACCGCAGCTTGGTTTTGATTATCTGATCAACCTTGGCTTCACCACTCTTGTAGAACAGCGTGTTGCCTCAAACGGTCAGGTATTCTCCGATATTACGCAATCCCTATCTCTGGGCGGCGTAACAGATGGTGTTACCAACGAAGAGCTGAATGCATCCTATGCATGTATCGCTAACGGCGGTGTGTATATCAAACCAAAGCTTTATACTAAGATTGTTGACCACGACGGCAATCTGGTTTTGGATAATTCAGAACCGGAAAGCAGACGTGTTATGAAAGAAACCACTGCATACCTGTTAACAGACGCTATGGAGGATGTGGTAACCAGTGGTACCGGCGGTTCCTGTAACTTCGGTGGTACTGCCATAGCCGGAAAAACAGGTACTACCTCTGATTACAACGATGTATGGTTTGCAGGATATACTACTTACTATACTGCTACCACCTGGACAGGCTATGATAACAACGTGAAGCTGACCGGGGATGAAAAAAATCTGTCTAAAAAACTTTGGAGACTTGTGATGTCCCAGATTCATGCAGATCTGCCCGGAACTTCTTTTCCTGTTCCCAGCGGCATCGTTACTGCTACGGTCTGTGCAAAATCAGGAAAATTGCCAATCGCAGGTTTGTGCGACCAAACTCTTCGCACAGAATATTTTGCAGAAGGTACCGTTCCTACCGATACCTGTGATGTACATTATCAGGGCTTTATCTGTCCTTACGATAATTGTCCGGCCACTGAAATGTGTCCGTTTAAATATTTCGGGGTAACAGAAAGACTTCCCATGGAAGACTCTTCTCTGCTTAGCGGTTCCTCTACAACCGTTACTACTGTAGATGAAAACGGTTTGCCTGTAGAAGCAACTGCTGGAGCCAGATCACTCTGTACCCATGACGAGCTGTTCTTCTCCAATCCGAATTATGAAGCTGTCATAGAACAGCAACGGGCAGAAATGCAACAGCGTACAGAGGCTGCTATCGCAGCTGCTATTGAAGCAGGTATTGATCCGGCTACCATTCCGGAGACCCAGCCCCATGACGCTACTCCCCCGGAAGGATATGTACCGGGCGGCATTATTAATGAGGGGGGCATTGTGAATCCGGATGGTTCCATCACTCCTACGGTGCAAGAATCCATCACACCTACCGAAGCCCCTGCAACTCCTGCCGGTGACTCTTCAACTCCTGCTGAGGAAACACCTGCTGCAGATCAAAATGTAATAGTAATTGATCCGGGTGCAGGACAATAACAAGCTGCAAACAAACGTCCGGACGTTATGAAATGACATTCCGGACAACCATTCAAACTACACAATACAACGGGCTGCGGCACCATTCCCGGTATCGCAGCCCGTATCTTTTTACTTCTTATTCAGAATCCTGTGATCAAAAAAGTTTACCTGTTTTCCATTGCTTTCTATTTGGCTGTAATCGTCAGTGCATGCCAGTATCTGTCTGAGCCTGTTGCTGCGCTGACATTCACTTTTGCTCCCGGGATCAAAACTTTTGCATCCTGCAAGGTAGTATTTTCATCAATTCTAAACTTCATCACACCACCATTCGTTTTCAGCAAAAGTAAACTCTCTGTAGAATCACCTTCCACCGTTCCATAAAAAGCAGTTGTGTTTCCATCGGAACCGCTGCCATTGTTTCTGGTTCCTACTATCTTGGCTGCATGCATATAGGCGTCAGAGCCTCTGTATATGTCCACCGTAATCTTATTGCCGGTTGTCAGCATAAAGCCTTTAGAAGTATCTGTTGTATTATCGATTTTAATAAGATAGGTTCCATCTTTCGCGTCAAGATATAACTCGTTGGATTTTGTTTTAGCGTTTGGCGTACCGGATATTGCTATGGTATTCGTTGATACGGCGGAAGCAGTCGTTCCTGACGAAGCAGATGAACTGCTGTCAGTCTTTGCAGCAATCGTGACAGCATGCCAGTATCTGTCCGATCCCACTGTTCCGTTCACAGTAACCTGCATTCCCTTACTGATTCCCTTCGCCCCCTGCAAGGAAGTGGTTGTGTCCACCTTAAATTTCATCACACCATCGCTTGTCTTCAAAAGCAGCAGGCTCTCTGTGGAATCACTTTCCACTGTTCCTGAAAGTGCAGTGGTGCTGCCACCGGAACCGGAACCATTATTTCTGGTTCCTACCACCTTCGCCGCATGCATCCATGCATCAGAACCTCTGTAAATATATGCCGTAAGTGTATTTGCTGATGTGAATATAAAGCCGCCGGAGGTATCTGTATTAGCATCCACTTTCAACTGATATGTTCCATCCTTGGTTTTCAAATAGAGCACATCCGCCGTAGACTTTTCTTCCGGTGTACCTGTTATTGCCACTGTTCCGCTGGGGGCCTCTGCTGTACCGGTAGTTGCAGATGAGGTTGTGTTTGCAGTACTACCGGATGTAATACTCAAAGCATGCATATAAGCATCAGTTCCTCTTGCCACCGAAACAGTGACATTGGCCCCGGCCACAATCACCCTGCATCCGCTTAAGTTTGTGGAACTATCCAGCTTAATGATCATCTCACCACCGGATGTATCCAGATACAAAATCTCGTCTGTTGTCTTTTCTTTTACTTTTCCTGTTACAGTTGCAGACGCTGATTGATCTACAGTTGTTGTGCTGGTCTTATTGACAGCGGTAACGGTAGCAGCATGGTTGTATGCATCATTGCCCCTGTACAATCCCACTGTCACCTTCTTGCCCACGGTCAGCACTTTGCACCCTTCAAAGTTGGTTTCTGCATCCAGCTTAATGGTGTAAGTACCGTCAGACGAATTGTACAAATACAAAGTATCCGCAGTAGTGCCGGATGCAACTGTTCCTGTCACCGTGGCTGTTGCTGTTGCGGCAGATACATCGGTTTCATAACTGATTGTCATAACCCCCGCAACCGCAATGCATAAAAGCATTGCTGCCACTTTCTTCATAATGTTTTTCATAATCCTTCCTTTCCGGCTGCCGGTGAAGCAACAAAAGTTATCTTTCTGGATTTTCTGTTCTCTCCCGGGCTCTTATTCATGTACCTTTGGGTCAGTTCATTGATTCCACTGATGTACTGCCTGAATTCTTCATCATTTACCAGCAATGGCGTCGATATAAGACGCACCATATCCTTTTCAGGATCCTTCGCAGGTTCTGCATAATAATCGCTGAAGTCTTGTGCCAGACTCAACAGAGTAAACTGAATATTCAGTTCCGTCTGCTTCGAATCCTCGGAAATAAACAGTTCTTTCGCCAGTTCATACTTATGTTCCAGCGTTCCTCTGACCTGTCTCTCCTCACACTTATGAAGCAATCCGCTTTCCGTGAGCATACTGATCTGTCTGTATAAGCTGGCCCGCGGAATGTCTGTTAACTCGGCTCCTATCTCTTTGGCAGTGATTCTGCCATGTCTTAGTACACACTGCAAAATCCTGTGTCTGACCTGGTTAAGCAAAAGTTTTTGCTCCTCTTGTTTCATACCAGATACCACCTTTCTCATTTTTAATAATATTCCTATTTTTGAGAATTTCAATAGAAAAAAGAAAAAAGGGCATAAAAAAAGAAGATAAGCAAGAGAAACTCGCTATTTTGTCACCCAAATACCATGACAAATCACTGTTTCTGCTACTCATCTTCCTAACCTTTATCTATGCAGGGAAATCTCCAATCATCTTTTCACGCTGCAATTTCCTTCCGATTCTCTTTCAATGTTGCATTTTTCTTCTAGTTCTCTTTTAATGCAGCAATTTTTTCTTCCAGCTCTTCCTTTTCAGCCATAGCTTTCTTAATTGTCTCGCAAGCATCTACATACTCTGCACCCGGTTCAGACCCGATCTCTTCAAAGTACTTTTTACCGATCTCTTCATAAGCCTTTTTGATCTGTGCATCACATCCACCGACCTTTGCTTTCAATCCAGCAATATCGGCCAGATTCTTTGCCTTATCGGCAGCCTCTTTCCCCTTGCTTGCAAGCGTATCCATAAATGACATACTCCATACCTCCTACATTCAATACTTTTTTTGACGTAACACGATAGATTACTTTTTCTATACTTGATCGAATTCACAGATAATCGTAACTGTTTACCACTTACTGTTCTCTGAATTCGATGGTACCTGTTTTTGCATCCATGGCCTCAACAATCGCCAGAGACTCCACATGAATGCCTTTATCCCGCAATAGTTTTCCACCGGTCTGGAACCCCTTTTCAACTGCTATTCCCACACCCTCAATGGTTGCGCCGGCGCTCTGCACCAGATCGATCAAACCAAGGACAGCACATCCGTTAGCCAGAAAATCATCTATGATCAGCACGTGGTCATCGGGACCTAAATATTTCTTGGAAACGATCACATCATAAACCCGCTTGTGGGTAAACGATTCTACTTTTGTACAGTAGGTATCTCCGTCCAGATTAATGCTCTCGGACTTCTTAGCAAATACCACGGGAGCATTTCCGAAATGCTGTGCGGCGATGCATGCAATGCCGATGCCCGAAGCTTCAATTGTTAGAATTTTGTTGATTTTTTCACTGGGAAACAATCTGCGGAATTCCTCCCCCATCCGGTTAAACAACTCCACATCCATCTGATGATTCAAAAAACTGTCAACCTTCAGCACATTTCCCTCTTTGATCAATCCATCTTTTCTGATTCTTTCCTCTAAAAGTTTCATAGGTCCTTCTCCATCTTGTTGTATTGTCGCAAAGCCAGGGGGACGGGG
>CALZKI010000039.1 GCA_945787995.1 uncultured Lachnospiraceae bacterium
TTTCTTATTTCAGAAATAATACAGGTAACAACATTTTTGGAAGAAGACTGGAAGATGAGACTGTGAAAAAAGCCACTTCAGTGGTTACCTTTAATATGACACTGGCTTTGCTGGCATGCATTCTGATCTGCGGTGTCCAGAATCTGGAGCTGAGTGATGTGATGATTGAGGTCTTTTCCGCAATCAATACAGTGGGCATGTCTGCCGGTATCACAAGAGAATTGGTGCCCTTTAGCAGAGTGATCATCATTATCTTAATGTATTGCGGACGTATCGGAAGCCTTACCTTTGCATTCCTGTTTGTGCAGAGAAAAGCAGTTGCTCCGGTGCAGCAGCCTGTTGAGAAAATACTGATCGGTTAAAGGATACGATCATAGAAGGAAATTTTGATTGTGTTGACCGTTAAGCACGATACCAAGAGAGAAAGGCAGACTGGTTATGCTGCCGGATAGGAGAAGAAATGAAATCAATTCTGATTATAGGAATGGGAAAATTCGGACATCATTTATGTAGAAATCTGATTGAACTGAACAATGATGAGATCATGATTGTAGATCAAAGTGAAGCTGTGATGGAAGATATGATCCCCTACGTTACCAATGCCCGCATTGGTGACTGTACCAAGGAAGAAGTGCTTCGAAGCCTGGGAGTACAGAATTTTGACGTATGCTTTGTTTGCATCGGTGCGCATTTCCAGAGCAATTTGGAGATTACCAGTTTGTTAAAGGATCTTGGAGCCAAGTATGTGGTAAGCAAAACCAATCGTGAAGTGCATGCCAAATTCCTTCTTCGCAATGGTGCGGATGAGATCATCTATCCGGACAAGGATGTGTCAGAAAAGGCAGCTATTAAATTCAGCGATAATCACATTTTTGATTATATTGAAGTGTCAGATGGATATGCTATCTATGAGATCCCATCGCTTCCCGAATGGATCGGTCAGTCCATTGCACAGGTCAATGTACGTGCAAAACACAATATCAACATTTTGGGTATCAAAAATCAAAGCGGCTCCGATTTTATGCCTTCCCCGGATCATGTATTTACAAAGGAAGAGCATTTGTTGGTTCTGGCTGAAAAAAATGAGTTAAATAAATTACTGAAACGTTTCTAATACGTTTACGGAGGTACTATGCTTGAATTAAAAGATATCTGCTTTACCCCTGCTGATTCTGAGGCGGGAGCAAGTAAAGAGATCTTAAAAAATATAAATCTCACCATAGATGAGCGTTTTGTTGCCATCACAGGACCCAATGGTAGCGGAAAATCAACGCTTGCCAAGATTATTGCCGGAATAATTCAGCCCTCGTCCGGTCAAATACTGTTTGACGGAGTGGATATCACAGACTTTTCGATTACGGAGAGAGCAAATGCAGGGATCAGCTTTGCTTTTCAGCAGCCGGTCCGCTTTAAAGGTCTGACTGTGAAGGATCTGCTTTCCATTGCTGCAGGTAAGGAAGTGAATGTGACGGAGATCTGTAATTACCTTTCCGAAGTTGGCCTTTGTGCCAGAGACTATGTGAACCGGGAATTGAACAGCAGCCTCTCCGGCGGTGAGTTAAAGCGTATCGAGATTGCCATGATTCTGGCCAGAAAAACCAAATTATCGATTTTTGATGAGCCGGAAGCAGGTATTGATTTATGGAGCTTTCAGAATCTGATCCGGGTTTTTGAGAAAATGTATCAGGAAATTAACGGTTCTATCATGATCATTTCCCACCAGGAAAGAATCCTGGATATTGCAGACAGAATTATTCTGCTGGAAGCCGGCGAGATTAAGATGAGCGGTTCCAGAGATGATGTGATGCCGCTGCTTATGGGAGCAGGAACCTGTTCTACGTTGTTGGACAAAATGTAATGATTCTGAATAGTAACAACAGAGTGCAATGAAAACAGGTCTTGGCAAATAGCATGATACAAGACTGATAAGATAGAAAGGTGCTGACAGAAATGGAAATCAGTGCAATTGAAAAAAATCTGCTTGCTCAGGTGGCAGATTTACATGAAGTTCCGGAAGGCGCATATAATATTAGAGCAAACGGTCAGATGGCCGGTCGAAATACCACAGCCAATATTGACATTGTTACGAAAACAGACAAACCCGGTATTGATATTCGCATCAAGAAGGGAACCAAGAAAGAAAGCGTTCATATTCCGGTGGTTCTCAGCGAAGCGGGATTAAAAGAGACCGTTTATAATGATTTCTTTGTGGGAGAAGGAGCCGATGTGGTTATTATCGCAGGATGCGGGATTCACAACTGCGGTGAACAGGCTTCCGAACATTCCGGTATTCATCGTTTCTTTGTGGAGAAGGATGCTAAAGTAAAGTACGTTGAGAAACACTATGGTGAGGGTGACGGAAACGGGGAACGTCTGATGCATCCCACCACAGAAATCTTCCTGGGAGAAGGTGCTGTACTGGAGATGGATACGGTGCAGATAAAGGGAATTGATTCCACCAACCGTGTAACCAGGGCGGAATTGAAGGCAGGTGCTTCTCTGACCATCAGGGAAAAGATTATGACCCATGGAAAACAAAGTGCTACTACGGATTTTGTGGTGGATATGAATGGAGATGATTCTCATGTGAATCTGGTATCCAGATCTGTTGCCAGAGATGAGTCTAAACAGTTGTTTGTATCCAAGATTGTAGGTAACGCAAAGTGTACCGGACATAGTGAATGTGATGCCATTATTATGGATTCTGCGGTTGTCTCCGCAAGACCTGAGTTGACTGCTGCGAATATTGATGCAGAACTGATTCATGAAGCTGCCATCGGTAAAATCGCAGGAGAGCAGCTGGTGAAGCTGATGACTTTGGGGCTTACAACACAGGAAGCGGAGGAGCAGATTATCAATGGCTTTTTGAAGTAGATGACCATAATCCTGTGGGCTTTTAGATGATGGGTTAAGGTGATCGAAAAGGTTGAGGTTAAGGGTAATTCATGACAAAAATCTTTCATACTTTATTTAATAGACTTACTTTAATCGGTTTGATATTTATTTTACAGATTGCTTTTCTTTTCGTGGAATTTGTGAAGTTTACAAAGTATTATGTGGCAATTGGTGTAGTGTGCGAACTGTTAAGCGTTGCGGTTGCTTTTGTTATCTTATACAAAGAGAGTAGTCCGTCCATCAAAATTGCCTGGATTATTCCGATTCTGCTGTTCCCTCTGTTCGGTGGAATCATGTTCCTTTTTTTCGGACATATCATTATTCCGAGGAAAATGAACCAGAATATGAAAAAGACGGAAGAAGCGGTAATGGAAGCATTGCCGAAGCGTGAGGAGGTTCTACAGCAGGTTTCGGAAGAGAATCCTTCTGTGGGACGGCAAATGACCTACATCAGCCGGTATGGATACGGACAGCCCTGGAAGAATGTCAGTACACAATATTTCCCCATCGGAGAGGAATTCTGGTCCAGTCTTTTGCAGGATCTGGAGAAGGCTGAGAAATACATATTCATGGAATATTTCATTGTATGTAACGGGATCATGTGGGATTCCATTCTGGAGATCCTGCAGCGTAAGGTAAAGGAAGGGGTAGAAGTGCGTTTGATGTATGATGACGTAGGAAGCATCATGTATCTGCCAACCCATTATGACCAAACCCTGGAAAAGATGGGGATAAAGTGTGTTTCTTTTAACAAACTTACCCCTGTGATTGCTTTAATCTTAAACAATAGAGATCACCGGAAAATCACCGTAATCGATGGCAAAGTAGCCTACAATGGTGGCATCAATCTGGCGGATGAGTATATCAATCAAAAACAGACCCATGGACATTGGAAGGATATCGGCATTCGTCTGGAAGGTCCTGCTGCGTGGAACTTCACAGTAATGTTCCTGCAGCTGTGGAATAGTGTGCGCTTTACGGAAAACAGCTACTTACAGTACATGGCTGACGGTTCTACCGTGAAGCAGCAGCCTGATAACGGCTATGTGATGCCCTTCGGTGACACGCCTTTGGACTGTGAAAATGTGGGTGAGAATGTTTATCTGAATATGATTACATCTGCCACTGAATATGTATACATTTATACGCCGTATCTTATCGTGGATTATGAAATGATGAACGCATTATGTCTGGCTGCAAAGAATGGCGTGGATGTGCGCATTGTAACGCCGGGTATCCCGGATAAGAAGACGGTATATTATTTAACCCAGTCCAGTTACCACATGCTGTATGAGGCGGGTGTCAAGATCTATCAGTATACCCCCGGTTTCCTGCATGGCAAATGCGTACTGTGTGATGATGAGTACGCGGTGGTAGGAACCATTAACTTTGATTATCGGAGTCTGTATCATCATTTTGAGTGTGGTACCTATCTGTACCGTACTTCCTGTCTCAGGCAGATCAGGGAAGATATGGAACAGGTATTTGAAATTTCGGAAGAGGTTGATGATATGTTCTTCAAAAAGCATCGTTTCTCAGGGCATATTTTGGGGCCTGTTTTGCGATTGTTTGCACCTCTTATGTAGCGAAAAATCTATACCGTTTTTGCTGGTAACGATATTTATTTGGAATATAATAAGAAAGAAGATTTATAATGTTACGTTTTTTTGTAGTAATTATTAAAAACCTCCTTCATCTTTATATGGTACCTCGTATGGAATATATGGCGGCACATAAAGAAAGATATTCTCTGGAGCAACGATATCGCTATGCGCTTCTTGCAATCAAAAGAATGAAACGCGCCGGCAGAATATACACCAAAGGATATGGAACGGAAAATCTGCCAAAAGAAGGCGGATATGTGATGTTTCCAAACCATCAGGGCAAATATGATGCACTGGGAATTATCTGGACCCACAAATCCCCCTGCTCTGTGGTCATTGACGAAGCAAAATCCCATACCTTTCTGGTACGGCAGTTTATTGATCTGATTGAAGGAAAGCGTCTGAAAAAGGATGACATCAGACAGTCGGTAAAAGTGATCATGGAATGTGCAAAAGAGACTGCTCAGGGAAAAAAGTTTATCATATTCCCGGAGGGTGGTTATGATCATAACGGAAATGATGTACAGACCTTCAAACCCGGTGCATTCAAGAGTGCCATCAAAGCAAAAGTGCCTATTGTGCCGGTGGCATTGGTGGATTCCTATAAACCCTTTGAATTATGGGGACTTGGCAGTGTGGTAACCCAGGTGCATTATCTGGAACCGTTGTATTATGAAGAGTATAAGGATATGCAATCCTGGGAAATTGCGGGAATTGTCACAGAACGTATCCGTAATAAAATATGTCAGGTTACAGCATAAAAGGCGGTCCTTTGACCGCCTTTTAAATTTGCGTTTGCAGCTCAAGACATGCAAGCACCAGCATGCTTGTATGAAATTCGATTTTGATTATTGCGTGATTCTGCCCAGATCTTCATAGAATCCCGGGTAACTGATGTTCACCACTTCATGATCCAGAATGGTTGTGGTTCCTTCTGCAATCAGGGAAGCAATGGCGAAGCTCATGGCAATACGATGATCCATAAACGTCTGGATTGTTGCACCATGTAACGGTTTTCCGCCATGGATGATCATGCCGTCATCTGTGCCCACAATGTCTACCCCCATAGCAGACAGCTGAGAAACCATCACTGCAATTCTGTTGGATTCTTTTACCTTCAGTTCAGCCGCATCCTTGATTACTGTGGTACCTTCTGCACAGGCAGCCATCACACAGATAATGGGGATTTCGTCGATCAGGGTTGGAATCAGAGCTCCTTCCACAGTAGTGCCGTGGAGAGAAGAGGAACGTACCAGCAGGTCAGCAGTAGGTTCGCCATCCCTGTTTTCATTTAATAAGGTGATATCGGCACCCATGGCAAGAGCTACCTTCAGGATACCGTCTCTGGTAGGATTGATTCCCACATTCTTTATCAATAATTCACTGTCAGGTACCAGTAAACCGGCAGCAATAAAGTAAGCGGCGGAGGAAATATCACCGGGAACATTTACCTTTTGACCAACCAAATCCGGTTCCGGCCAAATGGTTGCTGTGGTGCCCTCAGAGGATACTTTTGCCCCGAAATACTGTAGCATGATCTCGGAATGGTTACGGCTAAGCACAGGTTCTGTAACGCTGGTCACACCCTCTGCATAGAGACCTGCAAGAAGCACAGAAGATTTTACCTGGGCGGATGCAACCGGAGAGTCATAGTGGATACCATGCAGCGCCTGGCCGTGAATGATCAGGGGTGCACATCCGTTATCCAACTGACTTTTGATGTCGGCTCCCATCATCTGCAGGGGAGTCATAATTCGTTTCATGGGTCTCTTTCGGATGGAGGCATCACCATCTAATGTGGTTTCAAAGGGTTGAGCGGCTAAAATGCCGGATATCAATCTTGTGGTGGTTCCGCTGTTCCCTACATCCAGTACTTCTGTGGGGGCTGTTAAGCCATGCAGACCCTTTCCGTGAATCAGAATTTTCGATGGCGTGTTCTCAATCTCTATGCCCAATCTGTTGAAACATGAAATGGTAGAGAGACAATCAGCACCCTGTAAAAAACCGGTTACTTCTGTAATACCTTGAGAGAGTGCACCGAACATGACTGCACGGTGAGAGATGGATTTGTCTCCGGGGATGCTTACTTCCCCGCGAATTCTGTTTTTCTTAGTAAATTCCATGAGTATACCTTCTGTGCATATTTTGGTATGTATTCCTTTTCAGAATTGTGTTCCCGCTAAGCCTTGTATGCCTGTTGAAGACTATTGTGAGCCGTCGGTACTTAGGCTGCGTATTTTGCAGCCTTATGTACCGTTACGGCGGAACATTAAGCGAGAGCGTGTCTGAAACAGACATACAGGGCTTAGGCGAAGGAATACAATTTTGAAAAAATTGAGCTTTATTTATTCTTCTGATATACGGTATAACCATGCTTGGTTAAGATATCCGCTGCGTTTGTCAGGGCTTCTTCCTTATCAAACTCGATGCGCAGTGCACCTTCTGCAAATTCACGGTTGTGATTGATACCGATATTTTTGATGCTCACATCATGCATGGCAAGCAGAGATGCGATGGCAGCGATGGCACCCGGCTTATCACCGATATCAATGGTAAATGCATACTGGACTTTGATAGGACCGCTGGAGGCGTTGGTAAAGGATTCACGATATTCCCTTGCGGAATCGAAAAAATCATAAAGCTGTTCCGGTTCTTTTGTGGAAATGGTGTTTCTGATTTCACCCAACGCTGCAATATATTTGTCCAATAAGGTCAGGATGTTCTCTGTATTTGTCAGGCAGATCTGTTGCCACATGGTAGGAGAGGAAGAGGAAATTCTCGTAATGTCCTTGAATCCCCCGGCGGCGATCAGCTTCATAATGCCTTCCTTGGAATCAGAATCTTTTACCAGGTTCACCAGTGCGGCAGAGATAACATGAGGAAGATGACTGATCGCACCTGTCACGTAGTCATGCTGTGCGCAGGTTAGAATTAACGGAATAGCACCCATGTTCTTGATCAGCATCTGAAAAGCGGTTACTTTCTCTGCCGGTACTTCATCGGTAGGGGTAAGAATATAATATGCGTTTTCCAGTAAGCCGGCTTTGGAATTGCGATATCCGAATCGCTCCGAGCCTGCCATGGGATGTCCGCCGATGAAACATTTGTTTAATCCTGCTTCGGCGATATGAGTATGAATGTCTGTTTTCACACTACCTACGTCAGTGAGAATGGTGTCAGGTCCCAGATATTTTTTAACTTCCAACAGATTTGTATCATTATGGGCTACCGGAGCACATAAGAATATATAGTCACAGCCTGTAAAATGGGTATCAATCGTATTCAATATTTCGTCGATGACGCCTTCTTCCTTGGCCATGGAAAGAGCCTCCGGATTTACATCATATGCAATCATATGTATGGAAGGGATGTTGGCACGAAGTGCTTTTGCAATAGAACCGCCAATCAGACCGAGTCCGATAAAACCACAGGTTAAGGTAGACATGTTTTTTCTCCATCAAACATTTTTCGTAACAAAATTATACTGAAAAACAGGTTGATAAGCAAGGAAAATGACCCGTTTTAAGTGCGTCGAACAATTGTGTGCAAAAAGGACAAATTTTCTTGCAATTCGGCTTTCGTTTTAGTAAAATGTAACTATCGGGGCGCAAGAAATTTATATTGTCGAATAAATTGATTGTAAAATAATCCCAATAAAGCGTGAATTGGAGGGCTTTTATATGAATGTTTACACAACTGACAAAATTCGTAATGTAGTTTTGCTGGGGCATGGGGGATGCGGTAAGACAACATTGGTAGAGTCTATGGCTTATCTTTCCGGAATCACATCCCGTATGGGCAAAGTACAGGATGGAAATACCGTAAGTGACTATGGTAAAGAAGAGCAGAAGAGACAGATTTCCATCAGTACATCTGTAATTCCGATTGAGTGGCAGGGGGTTAAGATCAATATTCTGGATACTCCCGGATTCTTTGATTTTGTCGGTGAAGTAGAAGAAGCAGTTGGCGCAGCTGATGCAGCGATCATCGTTGTATCCGGTAAAGCAGGCGTTGAAGTGGGTACAGAAAAAGCCTGGGAACTGTGCGACAAGTATAAATTGCCTCGTTTTGTCTTTGTTACAGACATGGATATTGATAATGCTTCCTTTAAGAACGTTGTGGAAGAAATGACAGAAAAGTACGGTAAGAAACTGGCTCCTTTCCATCTTCCTATCCGTGAGAATGAGAAGTTTGTAGGATATATCAATGTGATTACCGAACAGGCTTACCGTTGGTCCGGCAAAGAAGTTGTAGAGTGTGATATGCCTGACTACAGCAAATCCTATTTGGAAATGTATAAAGAGAGCTTGATGGAAGCCGTTGCCGAGACATCGGAAGAGTTTATGGATCGTTACTTTGGCGGCGATACCTTCACAGAAGCGGAGATTAGAGCTGCTCTGCGAAATAACGTTATGGACAGTACCATTGTTCCTATGTCCATGGGTTCCAGTATTCTTTGTCAGGGTGTATATACCTTACTGGATGACATAGTGAAATATATGCCAAGCCCGGAAAACAAGACTTGTGCAGGTATCAATCTGAAGACAAATGAGATATTTGAAGCCAATTATGACTTTGCAAAAGCAAAAACGGCATATATCTTTAAGACCATCGTTGATCCCTTTATCGGTAAATATTCACTGATCAAGGTTTGCTCCGGCGTTCTCAAGACAGATGATCTGATGTACAACAACGACAAGGATATTGAAGAGAAGATCGGTAAGATTTATGTGTTACAGGGTGGCAAACCTATTGAAGTTGGGGAACTTCATGCAGGTGATATCGGTGCTCTTGCAAAGTTGACAGCAGCAAGAACCGGCAACACCTTATCCACAAAAGCAACCACTGTAAAATATGGTAAGACTGATATTTCCACTCCTTATACGGCTATGAGATATAAGGTGCCCAATAAGGCAGATATTGACAAGGTTGCACAGTCCTTACAGAAGATGTCTCATGAAGACCAGACGTTGCGTATTGTTAACGATGCGGAAAACAGACAGACATTGATCTATGGTATGGGTGATCTGCAGCTGGATGTGGTATGCAGCAGACTGCTGAATGAATATAAGGTTGCCATTGAATTGTCTGAGCCGAAGGTTGCGTTCCGTGAGACAATTAAGAAGAAATCAGACGTTGAATACAAATATAAAAAGCAGTCCGGCGGACACGGTCAATATGGTCATGTAAAGATGCGTTTCGAGCCCTCCGGTGATCTGGAAACACCTTATGTGTTTGAACAGGAAGTTGTAGGCGGTGCAGTGCCCAAGAACTACTTCCCGGCTGTGGAAAAAGGTATCCAGGATTCCGTACAGAAGGGTCCTATGGCAGCTTATCCTGTTGTTGGCGTTAAAGCAGTATTGTATGATGGATCTTATCATCCTGTGGATTCTTCAGAAATGGCATTCAAGACAGCAGCTGCACAGGCATTCAAGAAAGGCTTCATGGAAGCCGGTCCTATCCTGTTAGAGCCTATCGCAAACCTGAAGGTTACCGTACCGGATTCCTATACCGGTGATGTAATGGGCGATCTGAATAAGAGAAGAGGCCGTGTACTTGGTATGAATCCTGCCGGCGATGGTAAGACGGTGGTAGAAGCAGATATTCCGGTTTCCTGTCTACAGGGTTACTGTACAGTACTTCGCTCCATGACCGGTGGCCGTGGCGTTTACGAGTATGCATTTGCCAGATACGAACAGGCTCCTTCCGATGTACAGGAGAAGGAAGTGAAGGCAAGAGCAAACAAAGTGGCTGAGAATGCAGAGGAGTAAAAAACAACTGCATTGACAAAAACTTATTCCGTAGGTAGAATAGTGGAAGTTAGTAAATACTGAATAGAAACAATGAAGAGGAATAGTAAGAGCGGGAAACTTTGCAGAGAGTTGTCGGTTGGTGCGAGACAACAGGGAAACGTTCCGAACTGACCTTGGAGTTCCCGGTGTGAAAGATTAGCTTCCGTGACTACTAGAAGTTATGTGATTTTACAATTGTGTAATGCCGGGCGGGTATTCCCGTTACAGAATTAAAGTGCGCAGCATGTGCTGCGAAATGGAGTGGTACCGCGGAGTTTAAGAGCCTTCGTCTCTAATGAGATGAGGGCTCTTTATTTTTTCTCGGGAAATATATAGCGTAAGCAAGAAATCAAACATTTTATCATGAGGAGAACGGAAAAATGGCAGAGATTTACAACCATGCAGAGGTGGAACAGAAATGGCAGAAAATTTGGGATGATGAACAGGCTTTTGCTACTTCCACAGACTATTCCAAACCAAAGTATTATGCTTTGGTAGAATTCCCTTATCCATCCGGACAGGGACTTCATGTAGGTCATCCAAGACCTTATACGGCTATGGATATCGTATCCAGAAAGAGAAGAATGCAGGGCTATAACGTTTTATTCCCAATGGGATGGGATGCATTTGGTTTACCTACAGAAAACTATGCAATCAAGAATCAGATTCATCCGAAGATTGTTACGAAGAACAATGTAGCCAGATTTAAAAATCAGCTGCATTCTCTTGGCTATTCTTTTGACTGGAACAGAGAAATCAACACTACGGATCCGGAATATTACAAATGGACCCAGTGGATTTTCTTGAAATTATTCAAAGAAGGGCTTGCTTACAAAGCAGAAATGCCCATCAACTGGTGTACTTCCTGTAAGGTAGGTCTTGCTAACGAGGAAGTGGTTAACGGTGTTTGTGAACGTTGTGGTTCAGAAGTTATCCGTAAAGTAAAAAGCCAGTGGATGTTAAAAATCACCGACTATGCTGAAAAATTGATTGAAGGTCTTGACCATGTAGATTATGTGGAAAAGATTGCTGTATCCCAGAAAAACTGGATCGGTAAATCCACCGGTGCGGAAGTAGATTTCAGTATCAAAGGCAAAGAAGATAAACTTCGTATCTATACAACCAGATGTGATACATTGTTTGGTGTTACCTATATGGTAGTATCCCCGGAACATCCGATTCTTGATAAATACAAGGATGAGATCAAAAACTGGGATGAAGTGGTAGCTTATCGTGCTGAGGCTGCTAAGAAATCCGACTTCGAGAGAGCTGAGCTTGCAAAAGACAAGACAGGTGTACGTCTGGATGGTATGACTGCGGTAAACCCTGTTAACGATAAAGAGATCCCTATTTTTGTATCTGATTATGTATTGATGAGCTACGGTACAGGTGCCATCATGGCGGTTCCCGCACATGACGAACGTGACTGGGATTTTGCAAAGAAATTCGATCTTCCGATTATTGAGGTTGTGGCAGGCGGCAGAGATGTACAGGCAGAGGTTTATACCGATGTGGCATCCGGTATTCTTGTGAATTCCGGATTTATTACAGGTCTTAGTGTACCGGCCGCAAAAGCAAGAATGATAGATTACTTAGAACAGAAGGGTATCGGTCAGGCAAAAACAAACTATAAATTAAGAGACTGGGTATTCTCCAGACAGCGTTACTGGGGGGAACCTATTCCGATCGTAAAATGTGACAAGTGTGGTTATGTTGCAATCCCTGAAAGCGAGCTTCCTCTGGAGCTTCCTGAAGTAGACAGTTATATGCCTACAGATACAGGGGAATCCCCATTGTCCTTAATGACAGACTGGGTAAATACAACCTGTCCATGCTGTGGCGGACCTGCAAAACGTGAAACCGATACGATGCCTCAGTGGGCCGGCTCTTCCTGGTATTTCTTAAGATATACAGATCCAAAGAATACGGAAGCTCTTGCCAGCAAAGAAGCTCTTGATTATTGGATGCCGGTTGACTGGTACAACGGTGGTATGGAGCATACAACATTGCATCTGCTTTACTCCAGATTCTGGCATAAATTCCTGTATGACCAGAAGGTGGTTCCCTGCATCGAGCCTTATCAGAAGAGAACCTCTCATGGTATGATCCTTGGTTCCAACGGTGAGAAGATGTCCAAGTCAAGAGGTAATGTGGTTAACCCGGATGATATCGTAAGAGAGTATGGTGCAGATACCCTGAGAACTTATGAGATGTTCATCGGTGCATTTGACTTAAGCGCTTCCTGGCAGGATGAAGGCGTGAAGGGTTGCAGACGTTTCCTTGACCGTGTATGGAAATTACAGGATATTCTTGTGGAT
>CALZKI010000040.1 GCA_945787995.1 uncultured Lachnospiraceae bacterium
AATATTGATCAATTCAAGTTATAAATTTTCCGGCAAAGTCTTCCTTTGCCATTCTGCCTAAAACACGAAAATCGCTTAAGCCATATACCCTATCGGCTTCCGTCTATTAGTTTTCTTAATCTGACGTATAAAGCCGATATGTCTTAAGGCTTAAGCGATTTTTTTCCTATGACCTCGATTATTTTGCTGACTTCTTCCCTCGATTTTGGTGTTGAAATTCAAGAAATATTCAGCTTATTCTATTTCGAAGCATTCTGCTTATTGTATTTCATAGAAATTACTCAATACTTCATCTGTCTTATCTTCTCCCCAGGTACATGTTGTCATAACAAACATATAGCCGGATTTCTTGATACAAACCATTTTCTCATATACCGGAACACCAGAATATTCTCCCTGAATCAGAAGAGTGGCACGTTTCTTCCCGGCTACCTCTGTCTCCATCCGGGTGGAAGTAATATTCTCGATCCCCATAGAGCCTAACATTTCCACTACCTGCGGATCGGACAGCTCAATATATTTATTCTCGTCCACCAGCATGGCAACTCCATTCAGCTTCTCAATACCGGTATTTACGGTATCTACCTGATTTACATTGGTTGCCATCATATCTGTAATGACTACTCCGCTTTCAAATACTTCGGCGAATTTGTCGGACACCTTGTCTGCCACCAGATTGTTAAGCTCCAGTATTTGCTCGTCTGTTTGCATCACCCATTGATCGTCCAGTTTACAACCAATGCCGAAGTAAGCATTCTCATAGATGGTTCCGTCATTGGTTCCAAGAGAAACATCATCCTCTGCTTCAAGTTCTGAACCGGCATCCGAAGCCCCATCGGCTTCTGTTCCGTCTTCAGACTCCACTTCCGTTTCTTCCACAGGTTCTGCTTCCAAAACGTCCTCTTCTGTTACTTCTTCCTCCACAACTTCTGCAGTTTCTACCTGTGCTACGGGATCAATCTCTCCTTCTTCGCTCGCCGTCACAACAGGTGCCGGTTCATTGATGGTTGCTTCAACCACTTCATCCTTTGCACCGCATGCTGTGATGCAAAGAACAGTGACTGCCAACAGCAGTGCAATCATTTTCTTTTTCATACTTTTCTCTCTATCCTTTCTCCTTACAAAATGAAATAATATAATTTGTCACGCAAATTATCGCTATGATACTCTAACTTAAAAACGACTCATCACCATGTAAGTATATCATATCTGCTTGGCTCAAATTTGCTTCATAACTGATACATTTCTTCCGTGGCCAGTCTGGTTTTCGCTACCGGAATGTTTGCTTCCTTGGGAAAGCAATAATACAGCGTCTTTGCATCACCAATGCAGATGATATCCCCCAGTTCATACCAGAAATAATCCGCGTACAGACTATAGGAGGCTTTTGGCGATTGACAGTAATGTAATTTTCCATCGCCGCCGGTCAGGGTAAATCCGTCTTTGTGATGTACTAATCTGCCCTCTCCGATCTGATATATGGCCTTCGTATCCTTTAAAATACTGATGTCCACCGGTATATCCAATTGGTAGGTACCTTTTTCTATTTCTTCTCTCACCTGACTTCTCTGCCATGCATACCAGTCAGGAATATGAGAGAACTCTGTTTGTTCTTCCTCTGCAGCCGATTCTTGCCATGACTCTGTATTGGTATTTCCCGGCAGTGCCTGCATTTCCCCAAGCGGCGTCAGTTCCCATTTTTTCCCGCAGGCCTGACATAACAGGGTAGTACCTTCCCCTTTGGTCTGCCCTTCTGCCATACAGTTAGGACATTTATAGAGCACACGCTCCAAGCCGATTGCTCTAAAATCCTCCGTGATTCGAATTCCCTGCTCTTTTTGCCACTTGAAATAATCGAAGGAAAAACGTTCCTTCAGTATGGCGTTCAGTTCAAAAACCTTCTTCTCCTGAATTTCTTCGGGAGATAAAAGGTAAGTCACTTTGGCGGAAACCGGTACGTTTCTCAACCGCAAACCATTGTATAATGGGTCTCTTGCAAAGGCGCCAAAGGTTTCAATCATTACCACAGGAACCTTTAAGACTTTCAGACATTTCCCCAGACTTTCCGGCAGGGGCGTTGCCGTGCCATCAAAGCTGTAGCTGGCTTCCGGATACAACAATATGGAGGTCCCCAGTGTCTTCACACAATGGATCATATCTTTTACAAGGGATGGTGCGGATACGAATTTCTGTGTAGGAATGCAGCCAATATGACGCATCAGCCATTCTTTTCCCACAAATCCGTCAGACGTGCAGACAATCTGCAGAGGGCGACCTTTCATCACCGTCTCTGCAATCTTCAGATCGATAAAGCTGGAGTGATTCATCAGGATCAGACAAGGTTCCTCCTTGCCCAGTCTCTCCATGCCTTCTTCTTCATAATGGAATCCCACTTGCTTAAGCTCCCCTTTGGCAAGCAGTCGAATCAGTGCCGCCAATGCTTTGCTTGGTCGCACCGGATCCTTATGGGCTTTATTTGGCAATGCCAGCACCTGCTCATAAGTCATTTTCTTTGTCTTGATTTTCATTACTTTCCCCTACAATGAGCATAAAAAGCATATCGCTTGCGATATGCTCGCAACCAGCGCGGTTGCGTCAGCAACATTTTCATTACGCGCGAGTGCGCATCCTGCCGGAGGCTTTTGTCGTATAGGAAAGCAATTTCCTATACGAGAACAAAACTGTATCGGATACAGCCAGTCTGCTTACAATCATTTAACTCAGTTCAGCCTTAGCACACTCCCCGCACAAACCGGTAAAACATAAAATATGTCCCTGTATCTGTCCATCAAAGTTTCTTGAGGCAATGTCGTTGATCATATCTACCCGATCCATTTCCAGATCAAGAACGCTGTGACATTTGGTACAGTAGAAATGATAATGGGGCGACACATCTCCATCATAATGGTCAATCCCGTCTCCTACTTTGATTTTCTGAATCTGCCCCAAGTCTGTTAACAGCTGCAGATTGCGATACACTGTTCCAAGGCTGATGTTGGGATATTCCTGCTTTATGCTCATGTAGACCATGTCTGCAGTAGGATGATCCTTTCTTCCCATCAGACATGTCTTTATCGCTTCCCGCTGTCTTGAGTAGTTAAGTGCCATGTATATTATCTCCTATGTTAGTCGGTATGTCCACATAACTTTCATCAGTGGGTGACAATGCCCGGCTGAAAGTTGTACCTATGAATATTTGCATTGCGCTGACTGATAACAAAATAGTAATGATTACTAATTTAATCTAACAAACTATCTGCCATAGTGTCAAGGAACTTCATACATCATCAATAAGCAATTCCTATACAAAATGCCTGATAAGACACCCGGCGGATAAAATGCCCTGCTATACAAAGAACTCTGCCACAAGAACTACCACGCAGCATATCACCGATACGCGAAATAAATCTGCACCGAACCAGGCAGCCAGAATACCGGCAATCAAAGCAAGCATCCCTGCAACGGGACTGTTGGTTGCCTCCACAATGGCGGGAAATGTCATCACTGCCAGGGTTACAAAGGGAACGTAATACAAAAAGGACTGAATAAATTGATTTTTGATCTGCTTCCTGATCAAAGTAAGCGGAAGCACACGAATGGCATAGCTGACAACAAACATAATAAAAATGTAAAGATAGAAATCTCCCGTCATAACTTACACCTCCTCATGAGCCGATTCTGTATAGTCTTGCTCCACTGCAGAACCGGCTTCCATCCGCACATTCTTTTCCAAGGTTGCATTTTCACAAGCATCCTGACAGGATTCCTCGTCCACCGGTCTTGGAAAAAGTATTGCCACCCCGGCAGACAATACCACTGTCAACACAATGGTTCTGGTTCCGCTGGATACATCCCGTATGACAGGAAGATGTGCTGCCCCGTAGCTTGCAGCAAAGCAGACAGCAATTAAGCCTGCCACCACCTTGCTTTTCTTTGCCGCCGGAATGATGACCGCAAGAAACATGCCGTAAAGGGCTACGCTGAAGGCACTTACCAGGCGCTCCGGCATCAGGTTCCCCGCAATACAGCCAAGGGCCGTCCCGCCTGCCCACAATGGCCCCGCAAGGATGGACACTCCGAAGGTAAACCAGGGATTTAGATAACCCGGTCTTGCCACCGACACCGCAAAGATTTCATCCGTGATATAAAAAGCATAATATCCTCTAAGCCAGCCCGGGGCCTTTGGATCCAACCGCTGACTCATGGCACAGCTCATAAGCAGATATCTGGCATTGGCCACAAAGGTCATGATCGCCATTTCCAAATAGGTTGCCCCTGCTGCAATCAATGTAAACCCTGCATATTCCCCTGCGGATGCCTTACACAAAAAGCTTGCCAGATAACTCTGGAATGCACTAAGCCCTGCGTTTCTGGCAATAATTCCAAGGGAAAAGGATACTGCCAGATATCCTAACCCGATGGGGATACCGGCACGAAATCCCTCTGCAATAGCTGTTTTATTTTCTGATATTGGATAATAACCTCTTTTGTTTTCCATTACTTGTAATCCTTTGTCATATGAAACCTATTCAAAGCGCAGCAAATATAGCAAATGGTGTTCTGAATAGTTTTCGTTATTTGAATGATATCTGAAAACGTCAAAAAATCCCCTTTTAACATTGCCTGCATTTTGACAATGTAAAAAGGGATTCCCTGTTCTTTTCATCTGCGTATCTCGCCGTCTATAACGCCCCGGCGTTATGGAATCTATAATCTTGTCACATAATCCAGTACAAGATTTGCGGAATGAATTGCCGCCGCTCTCTCAAATTCCGGATAATCCATCTGCGCACTATTGTCTGCTTTGTCAGAGATTGCTCTGATAATGACAAACGGTATGTTGTTGAGTGTTGCCGCATGGGCAATTGCTGCCCCTTCCATTTCCGTGCAGTCACCCCGGAATTCTGCAATCAGGCGTTCCTTCACTTCATTAGAGGAGATAAACTGATCACCGCTGACCACCCTGCCTTTTCTCACGTGGATGTCAGGGTTCACTCTTTCACAGGATGCTACGGCAAGGTCTGCCATTCTTTCATCTGCAACAAATTCTCTCATCCCAAGCTGCGGTACCTCGCCCGGCTTGTACCCGAATACAGTTGCATCCACATCATGATGAATGGCATCCACGGATACCAGAATATCTCCGATATCCAGATCTGCATTTAAGGATCCTGCCACACCTGTATTGATGATATTGGTTACCCCAAACCGGTCTGCCAGTATCTGGGTACACATTGCGGCATTTACCTTACCGACACCGCTTCTTACCACAACCACCGGTACGCCGTTTAATGTGCCCCGATGAAATTCCATGTTCGCTATTTTTATAATTTCTGTTTGCTCCATTTTCTCTTTCAGTGTGTCCACCTCAAGTTCCATGGCGCCGATAATTCCGATTATCATCTGAAAATGTCTCCTTATTCCGGGTATACCAGTCTGCTTTCATCTATATTGTAAAGAACCTGTTCCAGATATTTTTTGCCGAGATAATTGGCCATACCCAGATTCATATCCAGGTAGTTTCCGCAGTCCTTTGCAGATGCCCCCGGTACCTCTCCCTTGAAGTCTCGAATAAATTCATACATTTCAATCATCAGAGGAACAATATCCCTGGATGTATAGTCACCCGCCAGAAGCAGATAAAAGCCTGTTCGGCAGCCCATTGGGCCAAAGTATACGGTTTTGTCCTTGAACACGGGATGATTTCTCAAGAAGGTGGCACCCAAGTGCTCAATGGTATGCATTTCTGCTGTATTCATGACAGGCTCTTCATTGGGGCTGGTCATCCGGAGGTCGAAGGTGGTGATCACCTGATCCCCAACATGATCTTTTCTGGAAACATATACGCCGGGTTGTAATTTGATATGGTCAATGGTAAAGCTTGCAATTTTTTCCATGGTATACCTCTTTTCCTTTTCTCTTCTCTGTTTCTGCTTCCTTAACGCCTTAGTTTATTTCCGATTAACAGACAAATGTCCCGTCCTCTGTGCCGTTCAGAAAAGCACGAATATTCGTTGCCACTTTATCCCTTACATTATTTCTGGACTCCACGCTTGCCCAGGACATATGTGGGGTAATGATCAGCTTGGTGCTGTCTTTGATCTGATTCAGTGGATTGTCAGCCGCAATGGGTTCCTCTTCCAACACATCTAGTCCGGCTGCTGCAATCCGCCCTTCTGCCAAAGCGTCATACAAATCCTGTGTATTCACCACAGGTCCTCTTGCCACATTGATCAGAATCGCCGTGGATTTCATCTTCCCAAGTGCCTCTTTGTTGATCAAATATCTGGTTCTCTCACTTAACGGACAATGGAGGGAAAGAAAATCAGATTCTGCCAGGATGGTATCAAAATCCACCTGTGGATAGTCGGTACAGGTACTTTTGCCGGAGGCAGAAAAAAAGATTACCTTACATCCCATGCCTGTGGCCATTCTTGCCACACGTTTTCCGATGTTGCCCATACCGATAATGCCCCATGTTTTTCCTTCCAGATCATGAAATGGTCTGTCGAAATGTGAAAATCGATCCTGTGCCTGGTACGCACCGGATTTTACATAGTCATCATAGTAAGCAATTTTTTCTGCAAGCATCATACCCAGAAGCAAGGTGTGCTGTGCCACTGCAGGACAGCAGTAGTTGGTTACGTTTGCCGCACGGATACCACGCTCCTTACAATACTCCAGATCTATGTTGTCGTATCCCGTAGCAAAGAGACAGATCAGCTTCACGTTCTTTGCATCCTTCAAAGAATCCCTGTTCATTTTGACCTTATTGGCAATGACAATGTCCGCATCCTTCATTCGCTCGGCAGCCTGCTCCACACCTACCGTATTGGGATATTCAACTACTTCACCAAACTCACGAAATACGTCGGTGGACACATCCAAACCAATGCTGTTTCTCTCCAGGATAACGATTTTCATATGTAAATTCCTTTCTGTACTTTTCAAGCATACTCATTGTATATGATTGCACCCGCTCTGTCAAAGTATGGCACCTATTATAGCAAGCTTTCTCTTACTGATTCATTGGTTATTTCGCCCTGAAAAGTCTTATCAGGCAAGACTTTCCAAATATCTGTCTAATGGTACTATTGCCAGGAAGTTCTCATACCGTTCTCTGATATAAGGCTGTCTTTCCAAAAATAACTGAAACAACTTCGAATCTTCCTGCTTCATCTGAAGGCATATAGCGGCCAGATACAGGTCGCTGACTTCAGACAATTTCATAAGACGACGGCTCCTTTCCGGGAATGCATTGATTGGGTCACTCCCAAGTCAAGCATATATCCAAAGAACCGGAAAAGAGAAGTTTTTTTTATCGCATGGCAATCATTGCCCTTTCACAGCTTCATAATACCTGCATGTAAGGCATACTTGTATCATTTCCATTACATAAACAAGAGATATACGGCTGTCAGGAATAATCCCACGCAGAACAACAGTAAACCAAAGGACATACTTCTTGCAATCAGTACTTCACTTTCTCTGAACTTCTCATAACGCATGGCAAAGATATGGGCAAAATCCAGATTTGTGTTGACCTTCTTGCCACGGATTTTCTGGCGAAGCACGTACAACGGGCGGGCAATAACGGACAAAATCAACGTAAACATTGTTCCTTCTTCCAGTTCATGAGGAATCTTCCGATCGGTTAAGACGGTCTTACGAAGAAGCACTACCACAGTATCAACGGCACTGTCTAAAATTCTGCACAACACCCCGAAAATCATAGGCAGGATAGAGAGAAGAACCGGTCGATAGAGCAGATTCTCCAGATCCAATGCCTTTGGCCATCGGTCTACATAAGCGTTTTTCTTCATCATCCATTTTCGCACAATAATCAGGTATACAAGAGCACCTACAACCAGAGAGATCAGGGCACCCTTCAAATTCTCCAAGGAGAAGTAATGAACAGCATGTTCCGGACTTACACCTCCCATAAATCCTTGACCAAAGTCAGCAATTCTGTCCATAGTCAGTGTTGGAAATACCCCTAAAACAGGAAGCACTACCGCACTACAGGTCAAAACGAACGTGCTCAAAGGATTCATGTAACGACCAGCCATGGCGTCGTACTGTTCCTGCAAAGTCGGATCCTCATTTTTTTCTACAAATACCGCAACAAACAGCTTCGTCATATAAGCCACTGTAAGTCCCCCACTGATCAGGAAAATCCATTCAATGGCTTTCATGGTATCCACACCGATCAGGCCGGCTCCTTCCTCTGCGATCAGGTGAATATATTCCACAATACCCTCATGAATCAGCGTTTTGCTGACATATCCGTTGAAAAGAGGCACACCGCCGATACCAAGGGCTCCCATTAGGAAGATGAAGGTGAGAAGCGGTTTCTTACGGCCAAATCCACGGATCCGGTTCAGGTCAAGCTGATGCAGGTTCATGAACACCACACCGGCAGCGATAAACAGTACCAGCTTGATCAGCGAGTGATTCACCATATGCAGCAGGCTGCCGCGAATAGCCAGGGCATTCTCTCCCACCCCAAGAAGTCCTGCGGTTCCCACGCCGGTCAGGATAAATCCAATCTGGGACACGGAGGAGCATGCCAGAGTTCTTTTTAAATCAGTAGAAAACAATGCCAGGATTGCGCCCAGTGCCATAGTGATAACACCAATATAAAGGATCATCACTGCCCAATCATCTACCCCCACAAATAAGTAGGTAGAGAGAATCAGGATACCGAACACACCTGTTTTCGTCAACATACCGGACAGCAATGCAGATGCCGGAGCAGGAGCCACAGGGTGTGCTTTTGGAAGCCAGATATGCAGGGGAAATGCACCTGCTTTTGCTCCAAAACCAAACAGCATGCAAAGACCTGCTGCCCAGAGTTGACCGTTTATTCCCACATTTTCATGTAATACATAAGCCTGCTTCAGTTCAGAGAAGGTCAGGGTTCCTAATGTGGTATACAAAAGAAAGATACCCATCAGCATAACCAGCCCACCAATGACCGCCACAGCCAGATACGTGGCACCGGCTCTCATGGATTCTTTCCTTTCATCCTGCACAACCCATACATAGGATGTGAAGGACATGATTTCAAAGAAAATAAAGGTGGTATAGAAATCTGCCGAGAAAAAGACCCCTTCTGTAGCCAGAAATGTAAGGATCAGAAAGAAATAATATCTGCCTTTATTCTTATAATGGCCAAAATATTCGATTGAGAACAGACCACTTACTATCCACATAAATGCAGCGATCAGTCCGTATAAAATTCTGAATCCATCCACTGTAAAATGGATGCCAAGTCCACATAAGGTATTCATCTTTTATGCTCCATTATTCACACGACACAGTTCCTTACTCCGGCATCAAACTTCCCCGTTGGAAACTCCATTCCAAAAAAGACCCTGTCATAAGTCTCTGCATCATCAATTACTTGCAACTATTCGGATTTCCATCCTCTGCCCGATCCCTAACTGCATCCTACAGCACGCCGGCCCCGATCTTTCCAAAGAGATCAACAATTGGCTGAGAGAACAAACCGAACAATATCATTCCTGCGACAAAGATATATAAAGGAACCATCATTTTCCAGTTAGGATCCTTGATGCCTTCCAAAGCAGTATAATCAAATCCGTTTCCCGGGAAGAAAGCACGAATCACAATCGTCATCATATAGATTGCTGTCAGCAAAGCAGATACCATCAGGACAGCGATCCCGATGTAGGCCTCTGCATTTCCACTGGATACAGCTGCCTGGGCCAGATTCCATTTACTGATAAATCCACAAAGACCCGGTACACCCATCAGTGCAAGAGAGGAAAATGTAAAAACAGTAAACACGCCCGGCATCTTATAACCCAGTCCGTCCAGCTCATGAATGTAATGGCGTTCTGTTTCATGCATGATTGCACCTGCACAGAAAAAGGAAGCAATCTTCATTACCGCATGGAATACCATATGGCTTAATGCCCCTACAAGTCCCAGCGGCGTCATAATCACAACGCCAAACAAAATATATGACAGATTACTGATGGTGGAGAAAGCAAGTCTTCGCTTGATATGGGTTTCACGAAGGGCCTGCCCACTGCCATAGAGAATGGTAATCAGTACGATTGCCATGAGCAGCTTCTGTGCCCAGGTACCACGCAGGAAATCCACCCCGAAACAGTAGTAGGTCAGACGCATGGTTGCAAACGCACCGGACTTCACCACCGCAACCGCATGCAGCAGCGCTGTAACTGGGGTAGGTGCTACGCCGGCTTCCGGAAGCCAGGAGTTAAAAGGACAGATAGCAGCTTTCACACCAAAGCCCATGAAAGCCATCACATAGATCAATAACAGGATGTTGGTTCTGTCCCCTATTTTAGCCAGGTTTAAAACACCACCATAGGTAAAGCTTAATGTATCCCCATAGATGATGACGAAAATCATGCCAATGAAAGCAAATGCCGCACCACCCAGGGAGTAGTACAGATACTTACGGCTGGCAAGAATGGCTTCTCTGGTCAGCGTGTGCATCACCAAAGGTACCGTAACCAGGGTAAGTAATTCATAAAAGAAATACATGGTAAGTAAGTTCCCTGCAAAAGCGATACCAAGAGTAACACCGTATGTCATGGTGTAGAACATAAAGAACACGCTCTCCCGCTCTTCTTTTGTCATATACTCAAAAGCATATAAAGTAGCCAACGGCCAAAGTGTGGCAACCAGCCCACCAAAGACCATTCCCAACCCATCAATCTTAAAAGTGATAGACAGGTCACCGGTATAATTTACTACGGTAAAGGGGTCTGCCGGTCGGTTTAAAATCAGATACCATACCATAATGGTGTTGATGACTACAATAATTTCATTGAACAGATCACGCTGCTTTTTACTCTGAAAGGGGAGTACGGGAAGAAGCACGCCTGTAATGATCGGTAATAAAATAACTGCTAAAATCATATGCCTGCTCCTTTCTTAGAATACTGCCTGCAGAGTAGTCTGCATAAAGTCTGTGATCACATGCGGGAAAAGTCCCATCAGAACAGATAAAGCCGTCATAATCACAATCGGCATTAACATCCAGAGGGTGGGTTCCTTTTTCTCCCACTTTACATCCGCCTGCTCTGCGCCGGGCAAAAAGCCCTGAATGGTCAGTGGCAACAGATAGCCGGCTGTGAGCAAAGCACTGATCAGAAGAATCACCGGTCCTAATACGGAAAAGACAGGAATCCTGCCAAACAGAGCACCGGTTGCCAACCACCATTTACTGATAAAGCCTCCTGTGGGCGGTATCCCGATCAACCCCAGGGATACAATCGTATAACAAACCATAGTGACAGGCATTTGTTTGCCGATACCCGTCAATTCGGATACTCTGGTTTTTCCCGTCTGGTAAATGATCGCACCGGCCACTAAAAACAGGGTCGCTTTCACAAAACCATGGGCAAGTACATGCAGAAAGCTTCCGGTTAATGCATTCGGTGTAAGCATAGCCATACCGAATAAAATATAGGACAACTGACTTACCGTGGAATAGGCAAGTCTCTTTTTCAAAACAGGTTCTCTGTACGCCAGCATGGAACCCATAAACACCGTCAACAGGGTAAGAATCAACCAGGTTGTCTGTACCCAGGTACCACGGATAAAATCATCTCCAAAGATGAAATAAACCACACGGATAATGGCCAGAATACCTGACTTAACAATCATTGCGGAAAGTACTGCAGACGCCGGAGCCGGTGCAACCGGATGGGCTGTGGGCAGCCATGCATGGAAGGGCAGCATACCGCCTTTTACAGAAAAACCAAGAATCATGCAGAACACAACAACCAGAAAAAGCGGCTGTTTATCCATGAGCAACGCCTTGTCCATAAATCCACCGGGCTGAAAGGTTAAATCTGTTGCATTACCTGCAACGAAGAAGAACCCGAACAAAGCCAGATATGCACCGCACATGGAGTAGAACAGGTACTTGAGACCTGCCATAATTGCCTCTTTGCTGCCATGATGAAAAACCAGAAGCATGGAAGACAGTGTGAGTGCCTCAAAGAACAGATAAAAGGTAGGAAGATTTGCCGCAAAACAAACTCCATTCAGCACCCCATACACAATCAGATACCAGCCAAAATATCTTTTTTCTTTGTGCTCCTTACTCATATATGTAAAGGAATAAAAGCCTGCACCCGTCATGACTACAGTAGCCAGAAAAGCAAACAGGATGCCGGTATGATCCGGACAAAAGGCAATGGTCAATGCCTTTGTCAGATGAAACACTGTCACTTCCAGATCGCAACACATCACCATGGTCGCAATGCTAAAAACTGCTGTCATAGCAAGCATCAGTCCCACTGTGGTGAGCAGTGTTGTCCGTTTCATATTATCTTTTAATAAAAGCAATACTGTTCCTGCTACAATCGGGAACA
>CALZKI010000041.1 GCA_945787995.1 uncultured Lachnospiraceae bacterium
GTATTGGAGATTGACCGGGAGCAAAAAAATGTCAGTACATTGACGGAAGCTATGGAATTTATCACGGGCAATCGTTTCTGGAAGGTCATGACGCCTGTAAGAAAGGTGTGTGACCGTATTGATGCTGTAAGGCATCCGGCTTCAAAACCTGCATCATCTACGCTTGTGAAAGCCTATGAGCAGGAAATCTACAGGTTGAAGCACCGCTATCAGATGTGGATGAGAGAAGTAGAACCGGATCGGCTTGCCGCTTTTGAGACGGTGAATGAAGCGGTATTGGAGCAGTTTTACTTTATTTCTGTGGCTGAAGGCGTGATTTCTTCCAAAGCACCGGCTATCTGGAGCCGTTATCTGCAGGAGAATCCGGATACTGTGGTGGCGTACGGGGATGAAGATTTCTATGCAGTTATTTCCGATATAGAGAATACCGACGCACCGGAGGATAGTGCTTGCCATATGGTTCGTATGACGCCATGGCTGAAACCCGGTTGGTCTCCGGAAACACTTCTTGGGTTCTTTTACTTTGGCTCTTATTTTGCCATTCGGAAAGAAACAGTTGCTTCTTATATGGATTCACAGACCTTTGAAGAAATGATGTCAGTGCTTTCCGAGAAAGATAGAGAGAAAGAAGCCGACGTACAGAAGGCTCTGATACAATTGTACCATCTGGTTTTGCAATGTACCCGGAAGGCTGCTTCTTCCCGGGTTTTGCATATACCCCATATCCTGTTTCATCGTCAATTTAAAGACTTTACAGAAGCAGATTTGGAAAGTATTACAGCAAATCGAAACTGGGACAGGGTGCAACGGGTGGAAGCGGTGCTGCAAAGCAAACTGGAACAGGGGCATTATATGTGGGGACATGAGGAACCGTTCAATGAAATGAAAATAGGTTTCCTTGCAGACGAGAACATCTCTGCCCATATGGAAGCGGCAATGAATCCGGCAGAGTATCATGTGGTATATGATGTGGGAACTCCATTGGTATCTGCAGTAGTTCTTTCCAAGGATCATCCCGATACGCTGGAACTGTGTATGAAGTCATTGCGGGAAAGAACGGATTATCCAAACCTGGAAATCATCGTGGTGGATAACGGTAGTAATGAAACCAATCAAAAGGCAATTAGGGAATTAAAAAATAAATATAAATTTAATTATTTGTATCACTCTATGGAGTTTAATTTTTCCGCACAATGCAATCTTGGGGTGGCCAAGGCACAGGGAGAATTAATTCTTCTGTTAAATGATGACATTGAGGTGTTTGAAAAGAGCTGGCTTCGGAAGATGGTTGGTCAGGCAATGCAGTCGGGCATTGGTGCGGTTGGAGCAAGGCTTTTGTATGCCGGAACGAATAAAATACAGCATGCCGGTATTACCAACCTGCGGGTTGGACCTTCTCATAAACTGATCGCTTGTCCGGATGATGTGAATTACTATTTCGGGCGTAACAGAGTGACCTATGATATGCTTGGCGTGACAGCTGCCTGTCTGCTGGTGACAAGACAGAAATACCAGGAAGTATGCGGCTTCGAGGAGTCTATGAGGGTTGCTTACAATGACGTGGACTTCTGCTTCAAGCTCTATGAAAAGGGATACCGTAATGTGCTCAGAAACGACGCTGTGCTGTATCATTATGAATCCTTAAGCCGAGGTCTGGATGCACAAAATCATGAAAAATGGGCCAGATTACTGGATGAAAAGAAGCGTCTGTATGATGCCCATCCCGACTTGAAGGGCATAGATCCCTACGATCATGAAATGTTAGCCGATGATTCTTCGGAATATCGTATTTTGTATCAATATCCGGCAGAAGATAAACATAAATTTGCAGGAATAAAAAAGGTTGATGCAAGCAAACTTGCAAAAGCGAGGGAAGAAAAAGCGTATCTGCAGGTGGATCATCAGGAGCTTTGCCTGCATGAAGAAGCGGAAAACCCTGATTATTACTGGGTTTCCGGGTGGAGTTATCTGCATGGCGAGGACCAAAGTAAATATAAGAGACACTTGTTATTTAAAAATGAAAATCAGGAAATTTTCGAAGGAATGTATTTT
Organism: uncultured Lachnospiraceae bacterium; assembly: GCA_945787995.1. Classification (GTDB taxonomy): domain Bacteria; phylum Bacillota; class Clostridia; order Lachnospirales; family Lachnospiraceae; genus Acetatifactor. The sequence continues at coordinate 2,053 of CALZKI010000041.1, forward strand.
ATGGAGTACAGAAATGACGTGGAATCCATGCTTTTCTCCGAAATAAACGTGTCTGCGGCAGGTTTTTCTACTCGATTTGTTAAAGGAAGTTTAAAACCGGGTGCATATCAGGTAGGTGTGTTGTATGAAGACCGGATGTCAAACGAGAAGTATCTGAGCTGGTGGGAACAAAAATTTGAAATATGTGAATAAGTGGATTACTGTTTTTGCTCAATTTGAGTAAAAATCAGAAGAAAGATTCTACGTTTATTTCCCGAAATAATAAATTAAAAATATGCAAAAATGTAATCACGATTAAATAAATGGAGTAAATGATGGAAGTTAATGAGAACATGGATCAAAAAGAAGAACAAATGATTCCAGGGGCTGCAGCGGAGAATGTGCAGGAAAACGCACAGAACGATGCACAGGATAGTGCACAGAACACCCTGGAATATTACAGAGAAGCCTATGAGCGGGAAAGACAGAAAAGCAATGAGCTGGCGGTCAGGCTTGCTGCCTCTCAAAATCAGGTACAGGAACTGAATGATAAGATCAATCAGATCAAAGGAACTTTGTTCTGGCGTGCTTCCAAACCGTTTCGCTCTTTGTACCATTTCCTGAAGAGAACGAAAGCAAGATTGTCTCATTATGGAAGCCTAAGAGGTATCCTTCGCAAGATAGAATCCAAATCTATTGAGAAGAAGGTTAGAAAGAGCTACGGTACCGCCTCCTTTCCAACTCCTGAAGTGGCACAGAAGCAGCGGGAAACCAAATTTGACAGGGATATCAAATTCAGTATTCTTGTTCCTTTATATAATACCGCGGAAAACTTCCTGACCCAGATGATTGAATCGGTTCAGGCACAAACCTATGAGAACTGGGAACTGTGTCTTGCGGATGGATCCGATGCAGAGCATGCATTTGTGGGAGAGATCTGTGCAAAGTATTGTGCAAAAGACTCCAGAATCGTTTACAAGAAACTGGAGAAGAATGAAGGAATATCAGGCAATACGAACCAGTGTTATTCTATGGCAACGGGCCAGTATATCGGTTTGTTTGATCATGATGATATCCTGCATCCCTGTGCACTGTATGAATATATGAAAGTAATCTGTGAGCAGGGTGCTGATTACATTTATTGTGATGAAACCACATTTAAAGGCGATAACGTGGATGATATGATCACCCTTCACTTTAAACCGGACTTTGCCATTGATAATCTGCGTGCCAACAACTATATCTGCCATTTCAGCGTATTTGACAGAGCCTTGCTGGAGGGAACGGAACTGTTTCGGTCGGAATTTGACGGCAGCCAGGATCATGATATGATCCTTCGTCTGACGGCTGCTGCAAAAAAAGTGGTTCATGTGCCAAAGCTTCTCTATTATTGGCGATCTCATGCGGGTAGTGTTGCTTCGGATATCAGTGCCAAGAGTTATGCCATCGATGCAGCCAAGGGTGCAGTGGCAGATCATCTGAAACGGGCAGGGTTTAGAAACTTTGAAATTGTTTCCACAAGAGCATTTGAAACAATCTTTCAGATCCGTTATCAAATCGAAGGACGCCCTAAGGTATCGATCCTGATTCCCAACAAGGATCACTTTGAGGATCTGAAACGATGCATTACTTCTATATTAGAGAAAAGTACATACGATAACTTTGAGATCATTATTATGGAAAACAACAGTGAGTCAGATGAAATATTCAAGTATTATGATTCCCTGAAAGAAGATTCCCGAATCAGGGTGGTTACTTATGAAGGAGCATTCAATTATTCCAAGATCAACAACTTTGGTGAAACATATGCTACCGGAGATTATCTTGTCCTGCTCAACAACGATACCCAGGTGATCTCTCTGGATTGGATGGAAGAACTTCTGATGTATGCACAACGTCCGGATGTGGGGGCAGTGGGTGCAAAACTGTATTACGGGGACAAAACCATTCAGCATGCCGGCGTGGTACTGGGCCTTGGGGCTCACAGAACTGCCGGTCACAGCCATTATCGTATTGACTATCAGAATCTTGGCTACATGGGCAGACTATGCTATGCCCAGAATGTATCTGCTGTGACAGGAGCCTGTCTGATGGTAAAACGCAGTCTCTTTGAGGAAGTGGGAGGATTGGATGAGGCATTCACCATCTCCTTAAATGATGTGGACTTCTGCCTGAGATTACTGGAAAAAGGTCTGTTGAATGTATTTACTCCTTTTGCAGAGCTGTATCATTTCGAATCCATCTCCAGAGGCCTGGATGATCAGGGCGAAAAGGCAGAGCGGTATAACAGGGAATCGGCAATGTTTAAAGAAAAGTGGAAAGAAATTCTGGAAAAGGGAGATCCTTACTACAATCCCAACTTCTCGCTGGATCGAAGCGACTATTCATTGCGTATGAATGAAAGTATGAATCAATAAGTTAATTCAGATCAATTACTGCCAAGTCACAAGTCATCAATCCCGGATTTTAGATAGACGGGAGCGGACAAAGTATTATATAATAAATACGTGTATATCACTAGTGGTATACTTGTCACAATTTTGGTCGAAACATAACGCTTTGAGGCGTCATGATAGAGAAACAGGAGGATTTTCAAATGGGTTACAAAGAAGAGTATGCATTTTGGCTGGAGGATTCATATTTTGATCAGGAAACGAAAGATGAACTTCTGGCGATCAAGGACAATGAGACAGAAATCGAAGATCGTTTTTACAAAGAGTTAGAGTTTGGTACAGGTGGCCTGCGAGGCGTTATCGGTGCCGGTACCAACAGAATGAATATCTATACCGTCAGAAAGGCTACACAAGGTCTTGCCAACTACATCAAAAAGCAGGGTGGACAGGAAAAAGGTGTTGCTATTGCTTACGATTCCAGAAGAATGTCACCGGAGTTTGCAGATGTTGCAGCTCTTTGTCTGGCTGCTAACGGCATTAAGGCATATGTATTTGATGCTCTTCGCCCCACACCGGAGCTTTCTTTTGCGCTGCGTACATTAAAATGCATTTCCGGTATTGTCATCACCGCTTCCCATAACCCGCCGGAATACAATGGCTATAAATGCTATTGGGAAGATGGTGCACAGGTAACGGCACCACGAGATAAGGAAATCATTACAGAGGTACAGAATGTAACAGATTACCATGAAGTACTTACTATGGAAAAGGATGCGGCTGTTGCTGCCGGATTATATCAGGTGATCGGTAAAGAAATCGACGATGCATACATGGTTGAATTAAAGAAACAGATCATTCATCCAGAGATCATCAAGGAAGTTGCAGATGATATCAAGATTGTATATTCTCCATTCAACGGAACCGGTAACGTACCTGTAAGACGGGTTCTTTCCGAACTTGGCTTCAAAAACGTGTTTGTAGTACCGGAACAGGAAATGCCGGATCCAAACTTTACAACACTGGATTATCCCAATCCGGAAGATCCCAAGGCATTTACCCTTGCTCTGAAGCTTGCCAAGGAGAAAAATGCTGACATTATCCTTGCAACAGACCCTGATGCAGACAGACTTGGTATCTATGCACTTGATACAAAGACCGGCGAATATGTTCCTTTCACAGGCAATATGTCCGGCATGCTGATTGCAGAATACATTCTGCGTGAGAGAACGGCAACCGGTACCATGCCTGAAAATCCGGCTCTTGTTTCTACCATTGTTACAACCAATATGGCAAAAGCAATTGCGGATGACTACAATGTGAAATTCATCGAAGTGCTGACCGGTTTCAAATACATCGGTGAGCAGATTAAATTCTTCGAGCAGTCAGGTTCAAACAACTACGTATTCGGTCTGGAAGAGAGTTATGGTTGTCTTGCAGGTACCCATGCCCGTGATAAGGATGCTGTGGTTGCAGTGATGTGCCTGTGCGAAATGGCTTCCTGGTGCAAGAAGAACGGCTTAACCGTATGGGATCAGATGATCAACCTTTACAATAAGTACGGTTATTACAAGGAGACCCAGTACGCTATCACCATGAAAGGTATTGAGGGTGCCAATCAGATTGCTGCCATTATGGATAACCTTCGTAACAATCCACCGAAGAACTTTGGCGATTTGAAGGTTAAGGAATTCAGAGATTACAAGAGCGGCGAAACACTGGATATCGCTACCGGAACAAAAGGCTCCACAGGACTTCCTTCTTCCAATGTTCTTTACTTTGAACTGGAGAATGATTCCTGGTGCTGTGCCCGTCCATCCGGAACAGAGCCTAAGATCAAATTCTACATGGGTGTGAAAGGCAACAGCTTGGAGGATTCCAAGGCAAAGGTCGAAAAACTGACAGAAGATCTGAAGGCATATATTCAGTAGAACGATCCGAATAAGTGGGTTGTGAGATTTTGCAAATCCGAACCAAGCAGTTATGCATGAATAAAGAGATAAGACGTAAAGAGAATCGTCAACACCGGCGATTCTCTTTCAAACTTTATGGGACATCGCTTCGTGGATGTTCCTATCAGAAAGGCGGTGAGGTCATGAACATGGGGAAGTTCATAGTGAACGGGCGAAAAACCATCAACTATCTGAAAAAGAATGGCCTTATGCCGGCTTATTATGCTGCCAAGGAAAGAATAGAGCAGCAAAAAGAAGATACTTATCAATATGTGGCTCCTTCGGATGACGATTTGGAAATGCAGAAAAGCAGGGCCTCAGAATTATATAAAGAAATCCGACAGTTTCTGATTGCTGAAGAAAGCAGGTTGAATCGGATTGCTGCATATGACAGAGAAAGCAGGCTGAATCTGATTGCGGAATGTGACGGAGAATATCCCCCGACTTTCTCTTTGTTGGTTCCTGCCTATGAAACAAAGCAGGAGTACCTGTTTGCACTGTTGGATTCTCTTCGTTTACAGACATATCCCTATTGGGAATTGGTGCTGGTGGATGCAAGTCAGTCAGATGCGGTTGCTTGCTCCGTGAAAGCATATGAAAAACAGTATCCGGATTTTGAGAAACAGCTGTGTTTTGTAAAATTGGACGAAAATAAGGGTATTTCAGAAAATACCAATCAGGGACTTGCATATTGTAAAGGAACTTACATCTGTCTGGTGGATCATGATGATCTGCTGACTCAGGATGCTTTATATTATATGGCTGAAGCGATTATCAATCATTCAACTTCCGGTTTAGCGCCGGCCATGATCTATTCCGATGAGGATAAGTGTAACGGCGAAGGAACCCAATTCTATGATCACAATGATAAGTATAATTTTAATCTTGATTTAATTTTATCAAATAATTACATCTGTCATTTAACGGCGATACAAAACCATATATTCCGGAAATTGCAGGAACGACCGGCATTTGACGGAGCGCAGGATTATGATCTTGTTTTGCGGGTGGTATCGGAACTGATTGACGCTTATGGAGGAACATTCAAACCCGGACTGCAGGCACATTTACAGTCTCAGATTGTACATGTACCAAGGGTTTTATATCATTGGCGCTGTCATAACGATTCTACTGCCCAGAATACCGAGAGCAAAAGATATGCCTATGAGGCAGGCCTGCGGGCAGTAGAAGATTTTCTGAATCGGCACAAGCTGCAGGCAACGGTGGAACATTCTCTCCATTTGGGATTCTATAAGGTTACCTACGAACCGGATATGATTGCTGCCAGAGGAGATGTGGCAGTGGTGGGCGGCCGACTGTTGGATGCCCGGAATAAGATGCTTCCCTGTGTCAAGAACCATGTGGGCGAGTACTTGTATGCCGGGTTGCATAAGAAATACAGCGGCAGGATGCATCGCTTTTCTTTGCTGCAGGATGTGGAAGAAATTGATCTGCGGAATGCCAAAATAGCGGACTGCGTGAAACCGCTTTTGTCTAAAGTCCTGGGAGAAGACTGTACTCGCTGGATCCATCATCATGTATTTGACGCAGCAAAATTTGCGGAAGATATGAAAATACCAAAAAAGGAAATCGATGCTATTGCAGTAGAAACAAGGGAAAATGCAAACGATACAGGTTTTCCCGCAAAAGATAAAAACAGCGTTTCTGCAAAGAACAACAGGGCAATTAACTGGAAAGCAATCAGCAGCGAGTTTTGCCGCAGTGTACGACTCGCAGGATATACCATTGCATACGATCCGACTATGGAAAAGAAAACAGATTCGCATACAGAGGATACGGGGGTGCATGATGCATAAAACTACGGTTGTAATCCCTAACTATAACGGTTGTCATTTTTTAAGGGAATGTTTGCCTACTTTAGGAGATGCTCCTGTGATCGTGGTGGACAACGGCTCCACAGATGACAGCGTTTCCTTCCTGAAAGAGAACTACCCCCGGGTGCAGCTGATTGAAAATGATACCAACCGGGGCTTTTGCGGTGCCTCCAACCAGGGTATCCGGGCAGTTACCACGCCATATGTATTTCTCCTGAATAACGACACAAAACTGGAAAAGGATTGTATCGAAAAACTGGAAGCGTGTATGGACTCTGACCCGGCTGTTTTTTCCGTGCAGGCTAAGATGCTGCAGATGGCACATCCGGAACTGATCGACGATGCCGGGGATTTTTACTGCGCTCTGGGTTGGGCTTACGCGAGGTGGAAAGGAAAACCCGCAGAACGATGCAGGAAACGGGAAGAAATCTTTGCTTCCTGTGGCGGAGCGGTGCTTTATCGAATAGAATATTTAAAAATAACAGGTGGTCTTGATGAGAACCATTTTGCCTATCTGGAGGATATAGATTTGGGATACCGGGCAAGGATCATGGGCTTCAAAAACCTGATAGAACCTGAAGCTGTGGTATATCATGTGGGAAGCGGAGCAACCGGATCACGGTACAATAAATTAAAAGTGGATTTAAGTTCCAGAAATAATATGTACCTATTTTGTAAGAATATGCCTTTGCTGCAGTTTCTTTTAAATCTTCCCCTTTTGCTGTTGGGGATTCTGGTGAAATGGCTATTCTTTTTGAAAAAAGGACTGGGTGGTAATTATTTCCTGGGTGTGTGCAAAGGATTTGCATTGGCCTTTTCCAAGGAAGGTCGCAGCCACCATGTTGCTTTTCGGTGGAAACATCTGGGCAATTATTGCAGGATCCAGTGGGAATTGTGGCTCAACGTAGGGAGAATGTTTATCAAATAGATAGATTATGCATATTTGTTACAATTTTGTTACAAAAACGCATGTATTTGGCTTACTTGCATTGCCTAAAACGGCATTTTAGGGTACAATAGTAAAAGTATATTTTCGAAATTTGTGTGATGCAATTGTGCGATTGCGTTAATGATAATCCTACAGGATAAAACAATGATCAAAGATAACCAGAAATATTTCAACAGAGCACACCTGATTGTGGATGCTATTGTTGTAGCAATTTCATATATGCTTGCATGGTATCTGAAATTCGAGAGTATTTTTGCGGTTTCAGATCCCAATGTAAATGCACTACCTATGGAGACATATTTCTATGCACTGTATTTCATTGTGCCGGGATATGTCATTTTGTATTACATGCAGAATCTCTATACCCCTAAGCGTGCGACTATGCGCCGGTATGAGATTTTCAACATCGCCAAGGCCAATACCATCGGTCTGATTGCTTTTGTGGTTGCGTTGTATACCATCAAGCAGGTACACTTCTCGCGAAGCATGATCTTGATGTTCTATTTCATCAACATCATTTTAACCACCGTCAGCCGTGGTCTGATTCGTCGTATTCTGAACTTTTTCAGAAGGAAGGGTTACAACCTGAAGTATATTCTTCTGGTGGGATATTCCCGAGCTGCTGAAGAATATATTGATCGTATCACTGCAAATCCTCAATGGGGATATGTGGTACGCGGTATTTTGGATAATAAGGTGCCTCGCGGCACATTATATAAAGGAGTTAAGGTAGTTGGTTCCATCGAAAATCTGGAGTATATACTGCCTGAGAACAAGCTGGACGAAATTGCCATTTCTCTGGCACTGAGTGATTACGATTATCTGGAAGATATTGTGGCACTTTGTGAAAAGTCCGGTGTTCATACCAAGTTTATCCCGGATTATACAAGTTTATTCCCCAGTAATCCATATACGGAGGATTTGCTTGGTTTATCTGTTGTCAATATCAGATATGTGCCGCTTTCCAACACGATAAACTGGTTGGAAAAACGCCTCTTTGACATTATTGTTTCCCTGATTGCGATTGTGATCACATCACCGATTATGCTGATTGCGGCAATCTGCGTAAAATGCTCCAGTGAAGGCCCGGTCATTTTCAAACAGGAGCGCATCGGACTTCATAATAAACCTTTTAAAATGTATAAATTCAGAACGATGGTGGTACAGAAGGAGAAGGCGGAGAAAAAAGGCTGGACAACAAAGAATGATCCCCGTGTTACCGGTGTGGGTAAATTCCTGCGGAAAACGAGCATTGATGAGTTGCCCCAATTTTTCAATGTTTTGAAGGGCGACATGAGTGTGGTTGGTCCCAGACCGGAGCGCCCTCAGTTCGTAGAGCAGTTTAAGGAAGAAATTCCAAGGTATATGGTAAAGCATCAGGTGCGTCCGGGTATTACCGGTTGGGCTCAGATCAGTGGTTATCGTGGAGATACTTCTATCAAGAGGCGTATCGAGCATGATATTTTTTATATTGAAAACTGGACATTGTCCTTTGATATTAAGATTGTATTTTTGACTATTTTTCGAGTGTTTATTGATAAGAATGCTTATTAATGGTACAATGTATGTTCGTATGTGTAATGCGTGCACTGAAAGGAACTGGAAAAATGAGCAGATATTATGATGATCCACCACGTAAGAGTGGTCAGAAAAACTCTTCATCGCAGAGAGATACAGAAAGAAACGGTGCCGGAAGAAGTGCCGGGGACGGCACAAGAAGACCCTCCGGACAAGGAACCAGACGTCCTTCCGGTGAGGGAACCGGAAGAACAGCAGGAGAAGGTGCAAGACGCCCGTCAGGTGAAAGAACGGGAAGATCATCCGGAACCGGTACAACAAGAACATCGGGAGAAGGTACAAGAAGACCGGCCGGACAGGGAACCAGACGTCCTTCCGGAGAAGCCCAAAGAAGCAACGCAAACAGACGCCCCGCAGAAAGATCCCGGGAATATGATTATCAGGACGAAATGAGACCTCGCCAGAAGGTATCCAGGAGAGAACAGGCAAAGAAGAAACGCAGACGCGCCATTCTCATCGTATTTGAACTGATTATTTTGGTACTGATGGGGATTATCCTTTACGGTGTATTAAAGGTGGAAAAAACCGGTAAAGTGGAGATCCCGGAAGAGAAGATTGTGATCAATGACACGGTGCAGCAGGCAGCAGAGACGACCATGAAGGGATATCGGAATATTGCCCTGTTCGGTGTTGACTCTACAACCGGTCAGTTGACAAAGAATACAAGAACAGACTCCATTATGATCGCATCCATCAATATGGATACAGGAGAATGCAAGCTGGTATCTGTATATCGTGATACGTACTTGAATTTGAGTAACGATTCCTATAATAAATGTAACTCAGCATACGCAAAAGGTGGTCCGGAACAGGCTATCAACATGCTGAATATGAACCTTGATATGAATATTACAGATTTCGTTACGGTTGGTTTTGCTGGTTTGACCGATACCATTGATGCTTTGGGCGGCATTGAGATTGACGTTACAGAAGCTGAAATCAAACACTTGAATAACTACCAGATCAGTATTTCCGGTAAAACAACGGATGGCGTAACCTATACAGCCCAGGAAGGTGTGGACTATATTCCTGTTACCCATGCCGGATTGCAGACGTTGAACGGCCTTCAGGCAACTGCTTACTGCCGTATCCGTTATGTGGGTGATGACTTCCAGCGTACAGAGCGTCAGAGGACGGTTCTTATGAAGATTGCAGAGAAGGCCAAGAAGGCCAGTCCCGCTACTCTGAATGATATTGCAAACAAGGTATTCAGCGAAGTATATACTTCTCTGGATCTGAGCGAGATTCTGGAAGTGTTATCCAATGTTTCTTCCTATTCCATTACAGAAACAGCCGGATTCCCGGAAGCGAGCATGAGAGCAACAGGAACAGTGGGTTCCAAAGGCTCCTGCGTTATTCCTAAGGATTTGGAAAGCAACGTTATTTGGTTGCATCAATTTTTCTTTGAGGCAGAAGATTATGTGCCTTCCGATACTGTGAAACAGTGTAGTGAGAAGATTAAAAAAGACACTGCAGGTGCGGGGAACTGATTTGATTCATATCATACTTCTTTTTGAATCGGGGAAAAAGGAAGCAAGCATGGAAGGAAAGTAAAGAAAGATCAGGCAAGGGGAGCCGATTGCGGTTCCCCTTTTTTGAATTATGGAAATCGCTTTACTGTGATTCAAAAAGCGA
>CALZKI010000042.1 GCA_945787995.1 uncultured Lachnospiraceae bacterium
CTGAACAACGAAGACAACAACAGCAGAATGCCGATGTTCTGATTTCTTTCTATTTGAAATTTGTTTTTCCCCTGCATTTATAGAAAGTGCAGGGGATTTTTTTGATGCAACCGATTCCGAATTGGATTGGTATATTTTCCTTTATCACAAGATTCTGTATATAGACATAGATCATCGCCCTATATCTATGGATTTGGTCATTCTTTTGTGTTGCATTATCCGAAACAAAACATTATAATCAAGGATAGTATAATTCGTATAAAACGAAGGAGGAGAAAGTCATGAACGAAAAACAAGATGCTATTCGTGATGCCAAATCATTGGGTATGCCCAAAATGCTTTTGCTTGGTTTGCAGCATATGTTTGCAATGTTTGGCGCAACTATTCTGGTACCTATTCTGGTAAACAGTTATTTCCAGGGTGAAGGGTTATCTGTACAGGTTACTTTATTCTTCGCCGGTATCGGTACTTTATTTTTCCATATTTGTTCTAAATTGAAGGTTCCTGCATTCCTCGGTTCCTCTTTTGCATTCCTTGGCGGATTCGCAACTGTGGCTGAGTTAAATACAGGAATTTTTGCAGATATGACATATGGAGAGAAATTGCCTTATGCATGCGGCGGTATTGTTGTTGCCGGTTTGTTGTATCTGATTCTTGCACTGGTAATCAAAATGGTTGGTGTGAAGAAGGTAATGCGTTTCCTTCCTCCGGTAGTTACAGGACCGATTATTATTTGTATCGGTTTAGGACTTGCTCCTTCAGCAGTTAGCAATGCTTCTTCCAACTGGTTCCTTGCATTAGTTGCTCTTGGTGTTGTAGTTATCTTCAATATCTGGGGCAAGGGCATGTTTAAGATCATTCCTATTCTTTTAGGTGTTGTTATTTCTTATGTAGTAGCGCTTATTATGAATGCTCTTGGATTTACCAATGCAGACGGTTCCGCAATCCTTAACTTTGCATCTGTGGCAGAAGCAAACTGGGTTGGTTTACCGCCCTTCATTCTTTGCAAATTTGATCTGACAGCAATTCTGGTTATGGCTCCTATTGCCATTGCAACTATGATGGAACATATCGGTGATATGTCTGCAATTTCTGCAACAGTAGGTGAGAACTACATGGAAGATCCGGGGCTTCACAGAACACTCATCGGTGATGGACTTGCAACATCCCTTTCCGCAATGTTTGGCGGCCCTGCAAATACTACATACGGTGAAAACACAGGTGTTCTTGAACTGAGCCGTGTATTTGATCCTAAGGTAATTCGTCTTGCTGCGGTATATGCAATTGTGTTAAGCTTTATTCCCAAAATGGCTAATATTATCGGTTCCCTTCCATCTGCAATCATTGGTGGTATCAGCTTTATCCTTTATGGTATGATTTCTGCCATTGGTGTCAGAAACATTGTTGAAAATAAGGTAGATTTCACAAAAACAAGAAACCTTGTTATTGCAGCAGTCATTCTTGTTTGCGGTCTTGGATTCAGCGGCGGATTAACCTTCAATATTGCCGGTACAAGCATTACACTCACAGCACTGGCAATCGCTGCTATCGTAGGTATCGTATTGAATGCAGTTCTTCCCGGTAATGATTATGAGTTTGGTAAAAACCCCCAGGGTGATATCAACAGAGGTATTGCCATTAATCCTCAGGAAGAAAAATAATTGAAAAAGAGATACTTCCTGTGTATGATTTGCAGGGAAGTATCCAAGATAAATATAGGAGGTATTTCAGGTGGAAAATGTATTTATTATGGATCATCCGCTGATTCAACATAAGATTACTCATATTAGAGATGAGAAAACCGGTACCAGTGAGTTTCGTCAATGCATTGAGGAAATCGCTATGTTAATGGGATATGAGGCTTTACGGGATCTTCCTTTAGAGGATGTGGAAGTGAAAACCCCCATTGAAATCTGCAAATCCCCCATGATTGCCGGTAAAAAACTGGCTGTGGTGCCGATTCTTCGTGCCGGCCTCGGTATGGTAAATGGCATTTTAGCTCTTGTGCCAAGTGCTAAAGTGGGACATATCGGTTTGTATCGTGATCCCCAAACCCATGAACCATGCGAATATTACTGCAAGTTACCTGAACCTATTGATCAGAGAACTATTGTTGTTGTAGATCCTATGCTTGCCACAGGCGGTTCCGGCGCAGATGCTGTTTCCATGATCAAGAAGCATGGTGGTAAGAATATTAAATTTATGTGTATTATTGCAGCTCCGGAAGGACTGGAAAGACTACACAAAGAACATCCGGACATTCAGATATACGTTGGTCATTTGGATCGCTGCTTAAATGATCACGCTTATATATGCCCGGGACTTGGTGATGCCGGAGACAGAATTTTCGGTACAAAATAAAGGGATCTGTTACAGGCAGGTCTCATTCAGCTGGAGGATATTCATGAGACGAAAGGTCGCCTTGTTAGGTTTCTTTCTTGCTGTTGCAACCTTATTGTCCGGTTGCGGAAAGCAGGATGAAGAACTTGAAAATTATAAGAAATCTATGGAGACTTTTTTCTCTAATGTAGATATTCTGAATGATTCGATCAATAGTATTGATCCCTATGCGGAAGATGCTTCTGAGAAATTGCTTAAGCAACTGGATCTGTTTGAAACCAGTATTGATCAGATGGCTGCGCTTTCTGTTCCGGAGCAATTTGAGGGCGTGGAGCAGTTGGCAGATGAAGCAGCTGAGAACATGCATGAAGCGGTTGCCCTGTTTCATCAGGCATATGAAGGCGAATCCTATCAGCAGAATCTGGCTGATGCGGCATATCAATATTACGAACGAGTCAATGTTAGGTTAAAGTATATTGTTCAAATTCTTCACGGTGAATTGACGGAAGAAGAATAATTTTCTATTTGTGTACAGAAGACCCCGGACAAATATTTGTTTGGGGTCTTTTTGAGAAGTAAGGATGGGTAAAGGAATGACTACTTTTGCAGATTTATTATCACAGGATACGCCTGTTTTTCTGGATGGAGCTACCGGGTCTCAATTACAAAAGCGAGGTATGCCTACAGGTGTTTGCCCGGAATTATGGATTATGGAACATCCGGACGTATTTACGCATCTTGTGGAAGAGTATATGGAAGCAGGCTCCCAGATTATTTATGCACCTACATTCACGGCAAATCGTGTGAAACTGGATGAATATGGGCTGGGTGATCGAATCCATGAGATCAATCAAACATTGGTATCTATTACCAGGAATGCTGCAAGAGAGAATGTTCTGGTGGCAGCTGATATAGCTATGACCGGTAAGCAACTGGTACCCATGGGTGATATGGAATTTGAGACATTGATTGATGTCTATAAAGAACAGATCAGGATTCTTGCTGATGCAGGTGTTGATCTGATTGCCATAGAGACCATGATGAGCCTACAGGAAACCAGAGCGGCGGTGATCGCAGCAAAAGAAGTATGTGACCTGCCTATTTTGGCTACTTTATCCTTTGAAAGTGATGGCAGAACCCTATATGGAACGGATGCAGTGACGGCTGCCATTGTATTGGAAAAATTGGGGGTTTCTGCTGTGGGAACAAACTGTTCCACAGGGCCTGTTCAAATGCAGCAGATCATTCGGGATATGGCCGAACATGTACAAATCCCCGTGATCGCAAAGCCGAATGCAGGTTTGCCCAGTCTGGATAAAGAGGGAAATACTGTGTATAACCTGGATGAAGCCGGGTTTGTAGAGGGGATTGGCCTTTTGCTGGAAGCCGGTGCAAGCTTTATTGGCGGTTGCTGCGGTACATCACCATCCTATATTAAGGCGATTTATGATGCCTATCATAATCAAAAAACAGTTAAAAAATATATTCCGGGAAAACGGTTCCTGACTTCTGAACGGGTTACCTTTGCGTTTGGACTACATGACCGCTTTCGGATCGTTGGGGAACGTATCAATCCTACAGGCAAAAAGAAACTGCAGGCAGCATTGCGAGAAGGCAATCTGGAAATGGTACAGGATTTTGCCGAAGAGCAGGAGGCCTGTGGTGCTGCTGTATTGGATATTAACATGGGTATGAGTGGCATCGACGAAAAAGAAATGCTGCTTCGTTCCATGGATGCGGTTTCTGAAGTGAGTCAGTTACCCCTGTCTCTGGACACCAGTCATGTAGAGGTGATGGAAGCAGCACTTCGAAGGTACCCCGGTCGAGCTTTGATGAATTCCATTTCTCTGGAAACAGCGAAATGTGAGCCTCTTTTGAAACTGGCAAAGAAGTATGGTGCAATGTTCATATTACTTCCTTTATCTGATCAGGGATTGCCGGGAAGCAATGAGGAAAAAATGGAGATTATTGAGACTGTCCGCAGGAAAGCACATGAATACGGCTTATCCGATGAGGATATTATAGTAGATGGACTTGTTGCCACCGTTGGTGCGAATCCCATGGCAGCTCTGGAAACCCTGGATACCATCAGATATTGTAAGGAACAGGGCTTAGCAACCATTTGCGGTTTGTCCAATATTTCTTTTGGATTACCGGAAAGAAGCTTCATTAACAGTACGTTTCTGACTATGGCAATTCAGTCCGGATTAACCCTTGCCATAGCCAATCCTTCCCAGGAAATGCTGGTATGTAATGCCTATGCTGCGGATCTTCTGTTGAACAAGCCGGGAGCAGATGTGGCATATATTGAACTGATGAATGCATATAAAGAATCAAAGGAAACTTCCGGTGTTCCCGCAAAGACTTCCCCAGGAATTCATTTGTCCGGTGGAGCTGGCGGAAATCAGGAGATTCTGTCCTGCATGGAACAGATCAGGAAGGATGTGCTGAAAGGAAACAGAAACGGTATTGTTTCTTCCACAAAGAAAGCTTTGGAGGAGGGGCATGAACCAAAAGAAATCCTTGACCGGGTGCTTTTGCCTGCCATTAATGAAGTGGGCGATTTGTTTGATCGGGGAAAATACTTCCTTCCACAGTTGATTGGCTCTGCTGAAACCATGAAAAATGCAATCGAAATATTGGAACCTTTGCTGCTCACAGGGCAGTCGGATGATAATATGCCTGTTGTGGTGATTGCTACGGTGGAAGGGGACATTCATGATATCGGCAAAAATCTGGTTGCGTTGATGTTAAAAAACTATGGCTTTAAGGTGATCGATCTGGGGAAGGATGTGTCGAAAGAGACCATTGTCCAATGTGCTATAGAAAATAAGGCAAGCGTGATTGCCTTATCTGCCTTGATGACCACTACCATGCAGGAAATGAAGCATGTGGTAGATTATGCGAGAGAAAAACACTTTTCAGGTAAAATCATTATCGGTGGTGCGGTGATCACACAGGATTATGCCGACGAAATCGGAGCAGACGGATACTCAAAAGATGCGGCGGATGCGGTGAAGGTAACGAAAGCTCTTTTGCAAATGAATGAGTCATGATAGAATGGTGGAAATAAGGAGGAATGGTATCATGCAGGATGAATTGATGAGAAAACTGGATCTTCAACTAATGATGACCAAAGTAATTGCAGCTTTGATCGGTCTTATTCTGGCGGTCATTGTGATCGGTTTATGCATATTGGTTCCGCCTGCGCTAAAAGCACTTAGTACTGCACAGGAAGTCATGAATACTGCAAATGCTACCATGAATGAGGCAAACGCCGCTATTCTTGCTGCCGAACAATCCATGGAGAATGTGGAATCCATGACAGATTCCATTATTGAAACCAGCAACCAGTTGAATGCCTTTGTGAATGAAAATGCAGAGTCTATGGCAACAGCGGTAGAACAGATTGGCAGCATTGACTTTCAGGGGTTAAACGGTGCAATTAAGGATCTGCAGGATGCAGTAGGGCCTTTTGCCAATATGATGAGAAAATTTCAATGAATGTGATTATGAAAAATCATTTTCATATTCTCTTTTTCCTATAAAATCATTAGTTATATAATCAATATTTACTACGTATGGAGGAAATCGTTTCATGTTAGGTGCTGATGCGATTATTAAGTGTTTAGAAGAAGAGCATGTAAAATATGTTTTTGGTTATCCGGGTGTGGCAATATGTCCTTTTTATGACAGTATTGTTCCCTCCGATATTCGTACCATTCTGATTCGAACGGAACAAAATGCGGCTCATGCTGCTAGCGGTTATGCCAGAGTAACCGGAGAAGTAGGCGTCTGTGCAGTTACCTCCGGTCCGGGGGCAACCAATGTGATTACAGGCATTGCCACTGCATTTGCAGACAGTATTCCTTTGGTATGTATTACCGGTCAGGTGAATTCAGAACTGCTGGGAAGCGATGTATTCCAGGAAGCTGATGTTACCGGTGCGGTAGAATCCTTTGTAAAATACAGCTATCTGGTAAAAGACGTGAATGACATTCCACGCATCTTTAAGGAAGCTTTTCATATCGCCAATACAGGCCGAAAAGGCCCGGTGTTGATTGATATCCCGATTGATATCCAGAATGCTGAGATTAAGAAATTCAAGTATCCCGAAGAAGTCAATATGCGTACATATAAGCCTACCGTAAAGGGACATGCGGTACAGATCAAAAAGGTAATGAAAGCTCTTGAGAAAGCAAAGAAACCGTTGATCTGCGCCGGTGGCGGTGTGCTTCTTTCCGATGCGCAGGAAGAATTGCGTGCCTTTTCTCATAAATACAAGATTCCTGTGGTTTCAACCATGATGGGCATTGGTGTTATGCCCACAAATGATGAAATGTATTACGGTATGGTAGGTAACAATGGAAAAGCTTATGCCAATCGCGCCATGAATGAGGCTGATTTTCTTATTATGGTAGGTGCCAGAGTGGCAGACCGTGCAGTGAACCAGCCGGATCTGATCCTTGGAAATAAGGTATTGGTACATATAGACGTGGATCCTGCTGAAATCGGTAAAAATATCGGAGCGGCAATTCCTCTTGTGGGTGATGCCAAACATATCTTTAAGGACATAGAAAAAGAAGAAATCACCTGCGAGCATCAGGAATGGATTGATACCTTGAACGGATATAAGGAAACCATGAAAAAGATCCGTAAGCCCAATCCCGATTATGTGGATCCGGCGATGTTTATCGAAAAACTGTCTCTTGCCATGGAAGATGATGCAGTATATGTGGCGGATGTGGGACAGAACCAGATATGGTCCTGCGGCTATCACATCGTGAAAAACGGTCGGTTCTTAACTTCCGGCGGCATGGGAACCATGGGGTATTCCATTCCTGCAGCGATGGGAGCAAAGCTGGCACAACCGGATAAACAGGTGGTTGCTGTTTGCGGTGACGGTTCCTTCCAGATGTCCATGATGGAACTGGC
This sequence comes from uncultured Lachnospiraceae bacterium, assembly GCA_945787995.1. Lineage (GTDB taxonomy): Bacteria > Bacillota > Clostridia > Lachnospirales > Lachnospiraceae > Acetatifactor. The sequence goes on from CALZKI010000042.1 coordinate 7,276, forward strand.
AACCATGCGGCAACATAACATTCCATTTAAGATCATTGTACTGAAAAACAATTATCTGGGTATGGTAAGAGAATATCAGCATTATACCTATCATGATCAGTATTCTGTTGTAGATCTGTCCGGAAGTCCCAAATTGGAATGTATTGCAGCAGCTTATGATATAGATTATCTGCATCTTCAGAATATGGAACAGTGCGATCAGGTAATTGCTGAGTTGTTGAAGGATGACAGGTCCGTACTTTTGGAATGTGACATTGATCCCATGGATTTGGTGAAATAATGTGATGCTGGATCGATATAATAACTGAAAACTATCTTAGAAATTGGAGATCAGAGGTAATATGAAGAGAATATATTCTGTGCTTGTAGAGAACCGATCCGGCGTTCTGAGTAAAGTGGCCGGTCTGTTTGCCAGAAGATGTTTCAATATTGAAAGTCTTGCGGTAGGTGAAACAGATGCTCCTGATATTTCCTGCATGACGATTGTGTCAAGCGGTGATCAGAGGACTCTGGAACAGATTGAAAAACAGTTGAATAAAAAGCTGGATGTGATCAAGGTAAAGACCTTTGATGAGACCTCCAGCATTAGCCGGGAACTGATCCTTGTGAAAGTAAAGTATAACAAAAACACCAGAGGCGACATTCTGGAGATTGTTGAAATGATGACGGAAGCACGCATCGTGGATTGTTCCAAAAATCAGATGGTCATCCAGATGTGTGATCTGCCGGAAAAGAACAATCTGTTGATCACATTGCTGCAGCCTACGGGTATTATTGAAGTGGTTCGTACAGGTACGCTGGCTGTTCAAAAGTGTTCAGAATAATTATTAAATATCAATAAAATTGGATAAAATTATCCATGTTTTAATAGAGCAAATCGGTTGACTTTTATTATTCAGATTGTTAGAATCTTACATAGAAATTGCATTCATTTTGGTACAATTATATGAAGTAAAATGAGGTTAATTTATGCAGAAAAAGGTATTTCAAATTTTAGTTGATAATACTTCCGGTGTTTTGAGCCGCATCGCGGGACTTTTTTCCAGACGCGGTTATAACATTGAAAGTATTACAGCCGGAGTAACAGCAGATCCCAGATATACAAGAATTACCATTGTAACTTCAGGTGATGATGAGATTCTGGATCAGATTGAGAAGCAGGTTGCAAAGCTGGTTGACGTTCGTGATGTTAAGGAACTGAAACCGGAGGAAAGCGTTTATAGAGAATTGGCTCTGATCAAAGTGAGAGCAACAGCTAAGGAGCGTTTGGGTGTAATTGCAATCGCAGATATCTTCAGAGCTGAGGTAAAAGATACTTCCTCTGAAAGTTTGATGATTGAGCTTACCGGTAACTCCGGTAAGATTGATGCCTTTATTGATCTGCTGGGCGGTTATGAGATACTGGAACTTGCCCGTACCGGTATTGTAGGTTTGGGAAGAGGTACAGATAATATTACATATCTTGATTAATTTGATACATTAGGGATGACCCTTTTGATTATATTTTATAATTTTGGAGGAAATAATTATGGCAAACATTTATTACCAGGAAGATTGTAATCTCTCTTTACTGGAAGGGAAAACAATAGCTGTTATCGGTTACGGCAGCCAGGGACATGCTCACGCACTGAATGCAAAAGAGTCAGGCTGTCATGTTATTATCGGTCTGTATGAAGGATCCAAATCCTGGGCAAAAGCAGAAGCACAGGGATTTGAAGTATATACAGCTGCTGAAGCTGCAAAAAGAGCTGATATCATCATGATTCTGATCAATGATGAATTACAGGCTAAGCTTTACAAGGAAGATATTGAGCCTAACCTGGAAGAAGGCAACATGTTAATGTTCGCACATGGTTTCAACATTCATTTTGGTTGTATTGTTCCTCCTAAGAATGTTGATGTTACCATGATTGCTCCTAAGGGACCGGGACATACAGTAAGAAGTGAATATCAGGCCGGAAAAGGCGTTCCTTGTCTGATTGCTGTAGAGCAGGACTACACAGGTAAAGCGCAGGATATAGCTCTTGCATATGCACTGGCAATCGGTGGTGCCAGAGCAGGCGTTCTGGAGACTACCTTCAGAACGGAAACAGAAACAGACTTATTTGGTGAACAGGCTGTTCTTTGCGGTGGCGTTTGTGCACTGATGCAGGCCGGTTTTGAAACCCTTGTAGAAGCAGGCTATGATGCAAGAAATGCATACTTTGAGTGTATCCATGAAATGAAACTGATTGTAGATCTGATCTATCAGTCCGGTTTTGCAGGCATGAGATATTCTATCTCCAATACAGCTGAATATGGCGATTATATCACAGGTCCTAAGATCATCACAGAAGATACTAAGAAGGCAATGAAGAAGATTCTTTCCGATATCCAGGATGGTACTTTTGCAAAAGAATTCCTGTTAGATATGTCACCTGCAGGAAAACAGGTTCACTTCAAAGCTATGAGAAAGCTTGCTTCTGAACATCCTTCAGAAGTAGTTGGTGAAGAAATCAGAAAGCTTTACAGCTGGAATAACGAAGAAGATAAATTCATCAACAACTAATTTCAAGAGTTTATAACCCCTGCGCATGACCTGTGCAGGGGTATTTCATAGGTGTATTGATTCAACAAGATATAATTTCGGATAAATCAAGGGAGGAAACCTATATGGGAATGACCATGACCCAGAAGATTCTTGCTGCACATGCGGGTTTACCGTCTGTGGAAGCAGGGCAGTTAATCGAAGCAGATCTTGATCTGGTATTGGGAAATGATATCACCAGCCCGGTTGCCATCAAAGAAATGGCAAAGATGCATGTGGAGGGTGTTTTTGACAAGGATAAAATTGCATTGGTTCCTGATCATTTTGTGCCCAATAAGGATATTAAGTCTGCAGAACATTGTAAATGCGTAAGAGAGTTTGCTTGCAAGCATGATATAACAAACTATTTTGAAGTAGGTGAAATGGGTATCGAACATGCTTTGTTACCTGAAAAAGGACTGACCATAGCTGGTGATGTGATCATCGGTGCTGACAGTCATACCTGTACATACGGTGCATTAGGAGCATTTTCCACCGGCGTGGGAAGTACCGATATGGCCGCAGGAATGGCTACCGGAAAAGCATGGTTCAAGGTACCTTCCGCAATCAAGTTTAATCTGGTGGGAAAACCCTCCAAATGGGTTAGCGGTAAGGATGTAATTTTACATATCATCGGCATGATCGGTGTGGACGGTGCTTTGTATAAATCTATGGAATTTGTGGGAGAAGGCGTGGCAAATCTTTCTATGGATGACCGTTTTACCATCGCAAACATGGCAATAGAAGCGGGTGGAAAGAATGGTATTTTCCCGGTAGATGATCTGACCCGTGCTTATATGAAGGAACACAGTACTCGTGAATGGGTGGAATACGCAGCAGATGAAGATGCAGTCTATGATGAGGAGTATACCATTGACCTGGCTTCCCTACGTCCTACCATTGCATTCCCTCATTTACCTGAAAATACAAAGACGATTGATGAGATTACAGAACCCATTAAAATTGATCAGGTTGTGATCGGTTCCTGTACAAACGGCCGTCTTGACGACTTACGTATTGCTGCTGAAATTATGAAGGATAAGAAAATTGCAAAAGGCATTCGCTGTATTGTGATTCCCGGCACACAGAAGATCTATCTGCAGGCAATGGAAGAAGGCTTATTAAGAACCTTTATTGAAGCCGGTGCTGTAGTTTCTACTCCAACATGCGGACCATGCCTGGGAGGATACATGGGCGTGCTGGCAGAAGGAGAGAGATGTGTTTCCACAACGAACAGAAACTTTGTAGGACGTATGGGACACGTAAATTCCGAAATCTATCTTGCAAGCCCTGCTGTAGCGGCAGCAAGTGCCTTAACAGGAGTGATTTCCGCGCCAAAGGAGGAAGCATAAATGAAAGCAGCTAAAGGAACAGTTTTTAAATACGGCGACAATGTGGATACGGATGTTATCATTCCGGCAAGATATCTGAATTCCTCAGACCCTGCTGAATTAGCAACCCATTGTATGGAAGATATTGATGCTTCCTTTGTGACTAAGGTGCAGAAAGGTGATATTATCGTTGCCACCAAGAACTTTGGTTGCGGTTCCTCCAGAGAGCATGCACCTATTGCGATCAAAGCATCCGGTGTGAGCTGTGTGATTGCAGATACCTTTGCAAGAATCTTTTACCGCAATGCCATTAATATCGGGCTTCCCATTGTGGAATGCAGTGAAGCTGCATATGCCATTCAGAACGGAGATACGGTTGAAGTGGATTTCGATTCCGGTTTGATTACCGATGTGACAACCGGTCAGACCTTCAAAGGACAGGCATTTCCTCCGTTTATGCAGAAGATCATTGCTGCAGAGGGCTTAATCAACTATATTAATGCAAAATAAAATGCAAAATCATTATTTTTAACTATTCAGAGCCGTATAGTTTTTGGTACAATGTCTGTTAGGGGTTACTTTTCAGAGCAGTACCACTATAGGGCTCTGTACTGTTTTACCAGGAACACAATTCCGAAAAGGGGCTATAATTTCAATTTAGGTGTCATATTTATGTCTATATTTACAATTATTATTCTGCTTATCATTTTCTCCAGAATTAAATCAGATGGAAGAGTCAGTGACCTTGGTAAGGTGATTGCTACCATTTTCGCTATTTCCGTATTGCTTAGAATTTTTGGCGGTACGTTGTCCATTTTTTCTGCCATAGCAGCATTGCTTGGCATTCTCGCTACCATGGCAATTCCTCTCGGCATTGTTTTGTTCTTAATCTATAAGTATGTGATCAAACAGGATACTGATAAGAATACAAAAAAATACGGTTGGAATGAAGAAACCAAAGAAAAGATGAAGGATCGGGAGAAAAACCATAAGAATACTTATGAGAATCCGGCTCCGTTAAAAAGCAAGATCCTTCCCAAACCGGTTGTAAAAAGGAAGAAGATTA
>CALZKI010000043.1 GCA_945787995.1 uncultured Lachnospiraceae bacterium
ACCTAGCCAAACATCCCGAGTCCCTGCTCGATCAGAGCTACCACACCATCGGAACTGGTCCCCAGAAAAACATTCAGCAGCATGAAGCATACAAGTACCACACAGTAGCGGGGTGCATCTTTGATACCCATACAGAATGTACCCGGCTTTTCTTCAGGTGTGTAAATCCTGATAACTGTTTTCATGAAGTAGATGGCATTCAAAATGGTGCTGATACCAAGGACAATCAAAGCCGGAAGCATTTTTCCCGTGTTTTGTACTGCTGCCTGGGAGAATAACAGCTTGCTGATAAATCCGGAAAACAGCGGCACACCAACCATGGACAGGGATCCCACTGTGAAGGCAACGCCTGCCCATCTGTTACGGTAAGCGGCACCGGTAAGATCGATGAAATGACGGCTTCCTCCCGATACTTCAGTCAATCCGATAGCTGCAATGAATAACAACGACTTTGTTGCAGCATGGGAAAGAATGTGAAATACAGAAGCTGTCATACCGGCCTGCGTACCCATACCAATACCCATGTAGATATAACCTATCTGTGCAACAGAGGAAAAGGCAATCATGCGTCGAATGTCATTTTCCCTGATGGCACTTAAGGAACCGAAGATCATGCCCATCAGACCAAACACAAACAGAACATTGATGATATGTGTTGCACCATAGATATCAAAACCGATAATACGGTAAATGATCTTGATCAATAAGAAAATGTATCCCTTGGAAACCAGGCTGGACAGGATTGCTGCGGAGCTGACTGTGGAGTATCCGTAAGCATCCGGCAACCATGCATGGAAGGGAAACAATGCACTTTTAATGGCAAGTCCTACACTCATCAGGGCGATCGTTACAAGCAACGGCACACGGGCATTCGGATCTGCCGCCAGAAGAACCACAGCCTCATGAATGTTGCTCATCAGCAAATGACCGGTCAAATCGTAGAGGATACAAATGCCCAGCAACAGCAAACCGGAACCCAGCAGGCTCATGATCATGTACCTGACTGCAGCTTCAATGGTTCGGCCGTTCTCTCTGATCATAATCAGACCACAGGCGGAAATCGTATTGATCTCTACAAATACATAGGCTGTAAATAAATCGTTTGTATATACCAGCGCAAGCAGTGAGCTGAGAAGCAGATTCACCAGTATGTAGTACAGATTGTGCTTCTCTATCGCCACTTCATCAAACAGTTTTTTCCGTCCGCCAAGCATGGAAAACAGCATGATAACGCAGAAGAACAATGCCATTCCTGCTTCCAGAACGCCGGCACGTATTTCATTTCCCCAGGGTGCAGGGAAATGTCCCATCATGTAGGTATAACATTCTCCGGTCACTGTCACATACCACAGAAGCACTGCGGAAAGACCTCCCACAATGGTAATCACTGCTGTATTCACGGCTCTCGCTGCTTTGGCAGGAAGCACAGAGCAGAGGATGCCGGAAAACATAGACAAAATAATGGAGAAAAAGGGAAAGTTCCTGATAAAATCCATGTTTATAATCCCTCCCTTTTCAGTCTTGCAGATATTTCATCCAGATCCAGGGTATGGTATCTCTTATAAAGACGAATGGTTAAGGAAAGCATCAGTGCGGAAACTGATACGGATACAACGATACCTGTCAGTACCAGACCACTTGGAATCGGGTTAATGTAGGCTTCCATATCCTGTACACCATTTACCACAATGGGAACCGTTCTGCCTGAGATATATCCTTTTTCTGCCAGGAACAGGTACACGGCAGAATCCATAACATTCAGACCGATAATCTTCTTGATTAAGTTCTTCTGTAAAAGCAGATTTGCAAAGCCGATCACAAATAACAGCATTGCAACTGCCTCTCCATAGTTCACTAACAAATTTGAGCCCATTAAAAATCTCCTTTACGAAACATAACGTAGAAGGTGTACATGGTACAGGCAACTACCATACCTACGCAGATATTCAGCAGCAAAATCAATCCGCTACTTAAGATGTGGCCCGGAGTACCCAAAGGAATATGGCTCTCCAAATGATTTGCTCCCGTAAAGAAGGAATAGCTTTTTGCCAGACAGTATGTTGTCAGGGCACCAAAGCTAACCCATTTCTGTGTCTTCTCACTAAACAATTTTTCCGTCTTTTCAAAACCAAAGGCATTCAAATACAGAATCAGTCCTGCGCCGATTACTGCTCCGCCGGAAAAACCTCCACCGGGGGATAAATGCCCGTTCAGAATGATATAAATACCAAACAGAATGATAACAGGCACCAGAATTGTGGCACCGATCTGAAGGATCGGGTCATTTTTGGGTTCGTATTTTCTGTCATCCTCATCAGCCTGTTTTTTGCCATGCATATTCTTCTTGTTGATATGCAGAAGAATCAGTACTGTCACAGTTGCCACAAAAAGAACGTTGGATTCTCCGAATGTATCAAAGGCACGGTAATCAAGGATCATACCGGTTACAATGTTCACCGCACCGGTTTCCTGCAATCCGCTCTCAATGTATCTTTGGGATACCTCATTGTTTACCGCCTTGTTGGCTTCTCCGGTTGCCGGCAGATAAGACACTGTGTACAAAAGCAGGATTGCCAGCAGGATACAGAACAGTATTGCTGCCAGTTTATAAGTCTTTTCAAACAGATGAACATATTTATTTCTTCTCAGATCATATACCTGGCGAACCATCTGGTTTTTTTCCATCTCATATTTACGAGCCATACGCTCCGAGAGATGAGTTTCCTTTTGGGGTTTCATCTCCACTACGTCCAGGTAAGGATCTTTTTCACCGGAAAGCCATCTGAAAAACTTAAAGGCAAAGGTTTTCTCATAAGCTTCGTCGCTTTTACGCCTGCTCATCAGCCGCTTCCTCCTTTTCGCCTTTTTCTTTCTCTACTTCAATGGCATGGATTTTCTTCAGTGTTGCAAAAAACAGCAAACTTGTAATACCTGCACCTACTGCTGCCTCTGTGATGGCAAGGTCGGGAGATTCCAGACATACCCACAGTACAGACATCACCAGAGAGAAAGACATATATACAAGAATCGCATTCAAAAGATTTCTGGTAAAACTGACTGCTATGGCACAGACTACCAGAAAAAGCAAAAGTAATATCTGAAATATATGCATACCTACTTCTCCTCACTTTCCAATTCTGCCACGCTGCCACATTCGGTCAGATACTCGCCCAGATTACTGTTGGTTCCGGTTTCCAGCCTTGTGAGCATATGGGAACAGACCGGGGAAGACACCCAGAGAAACACGATAACCAGGATCATCTTAAGTGTATTGTAATTCCATCCGGATACACACATCAGTCCCAAAAGAGAACAGGTCAGTCCCAGGGTATCACCAAGAGCCGCCGCATGCATTCTGTTCAGTGCATATCGGAAACGGTTTACACCAAACACTTCGATCATAAATATAACCAATCCAAGAAGCAGCAGAATGCTTCCTACTATGTAACGAAATACTTCCATTCTCCTACTCCTTTCTATTTTACTTCCCCGGACATTTCAGAAACGGATTCCTTTTTTGCTGCAATGTCAGTGGGTCCGTCAACAATACCATCCAGCTCTGTATCAGCAGCCTTTCCTGTTTTTTGACGATAAATACCAAGATACATTTTGCTGATTACCACCACTGCCAGGAAACTCATCATGGCATAGATCAGGCAGATATCCATCAGATAATCTTCATGCAGCATGGCGGAGGCAATGGAAATCATAACTACCACCATGGTACCGATCATATTGACGGATACGATACGGTCTGCAATGCGAGGTCCTTTAATGGATCTGATCAGACAGACAAACAGGAGAATTGCAAAGATACCAAGCAATACTAATAAGTAATGATTGAAAAAAGCTTCCATGAAATACCTCCTCTAATTCTTCTGACCTTCTGCACCGGTTTTGTCAGGCGCATCTGACGAGCCGTCCATTGTACTTCCAAGTATCCTGTCAGCCTTCGCTTCCATATTCATCAACAGTTTTACAAAGACAGACTGATCAATTCCAACGCCCAGTTCCCGATCCAGGCAGTGTACGGTGTAGCCCTCTCTGTCCAGGTTTGCGGTGATCGTCCCGGGTGTTAATGTGATGGAATTTGCCAGAACCACTCTTGCAAATTTGCTTTTTAAGGGCACGTCAAAATGCACCAGTACAGGATCCAGCTCATCTCTGGAATTGAAAATATACTTGATAACGCACCAGTTCGCTTTCAGGATCTCGATAAACAGCACTCCCAGGTACTGTAAAAAAGGTCCTGCCATTACAAACAGGAGAAACTCCATTTTCAAACGATATCCCAGAAATTTACAGCAGAAGAATACCATCACTGCTGCCAGAACCAGACCAAAAAGTGCGATCTCTAAAGTCATTTTTCCATTGAAAATTACCCATAGAAGAAAAAATAGAATAAACATTATGTACAATTCCTTCCTAACATGACACCAAAGACGATGTACGCTATAAAACAGGTGAGGCTTACGCCAACACCTGTTCCAACATCTGTGCTAATTCTTTTTTTGAGATGGCACCGATCTGTTTGGCAACCATCTGTCCACCTTTCAGAAAAATAAAGGTAGGGATAGACATAACACCAAACTGTCTTGCGATTGCCGGATTCTCGTCTACGTTACATTTACCGACCTTCACTTTTCCTTCATACTCGGCAGCAAGCTCTGCTACTACCGGCCCCATCATTTTGCATGGGCCGCACCAGTCAGCGTAAAAATCAATCATGACCGGAATATCGCTGGACACCACTTCTGCTTCATAATTAGCTTCTGTAAACTTATATTCCATGACTACCTCCTTATAAATCTGTTTTTATCTGAATCATACCACTTTGTCCGATAGTTTCAATATAGTAATATCCACATTTTCGCCGTTTCTATCATAATCTTGTCCACATTTTCTGTAAATTGTGAATTTGCCAACTTTCTCTCACATATGGAGAGCTTTTTGTCCAAAATGCATAGGAAAGCTACCTGTAGATTACATATTTGCAAATCGGATTTCCCACAGAGGAGAATCGCTCCTCATATTCGGTCATCACATTTCCTGCATTCATCTTGGGATCATGGTGAAGATCCTTCGTCCACTGCCTAAGCTTCCAACCCGCAGGTTCTACTTCTTCCAGGGCAAATTCAAACAAGTCCATGTTATCTGTTTTGAATTCAACCACCCCCTCCGGAACCAGGATTTCATTGTAACGCTTTAAAAACTCGCGGGATTCCAAACGACGCTTTGCATGACGATCCTTAGGCCAGGGATCGGAAAAATTCAAATAAATTCTGTCCACTTCATCCTTCGCAAATACCTCTGTGATATATTCTGCTTCCATACGTATGAACATTACATTTGGAAGCTGCAGCTCCTCCTGCTTCTGAATGCCCCGAAGCAAAACGCTGGAGTACTTCTCAATACCAACATAATTGATTTCCGGGTGAAGCGTTGCCATATCCATCAGGAAACGACCTTTTCCCATTCCGATCTCGATATGAATGGGGTGATCATTGCCGAACAATTCTCTCCACTTTCCCTTTTGTTCCCTATACTCCTGTACCACATATTTGCTTGCCTGAATGTTCTCCCGGGAGCCTTTGATATTTCTGAGTCTCATCTGCTTGATACCTTTCTGTTTGTTCTATCGCACTTCTATATTTACAATTACATGTTGCCTCTTCAAAACGCTGTCAGTATACCTTATTTTCTATTGTATTTGCAAGTAATCGACTTCCCAAAAACTTATTTGGATTTTGAGCAAATATTTGTTACACTTATGCTGATAGTTATTTTCTAAGGAACTAAAATTAAGAAATAAGTATATGAAGAAAAACAGAAAAAATATGCTTCGTTCCTTTCTGCATCATTTGGTCCCGAAAACCGGAGCGGCACAAGCACTTCTTGTCAGAACGGTTCTTGTAAGTAGTATTCTTGCAGGTTCCCTCTCCGGTGCCGTGGTTTTTCCCATGCAGGCAAAAGCTACCGAGTCCACAGACTACGATGCATTACGGGAGGAACGAAAAGAACTTCCCATACAATCGAATACTATTTCCGCCTGGCCTGCGGGGCCCCAAATCGGTGCTCAGGCTGCTATTCTGATGGATATTGATACGGGAGTGATCCTGTATGCCAAAAACATCCATGAACGCCTTTATCCTGCCAGCACCACCAAAATGCTTACCTGTCTTCTTGCCATGGAGCACGGTAATCTGGATGATATGGTAACTTTTTCCAACGAAGCGGTTTTCAGTGTCCCAAGAGACGGTTCCAACATCGGTATGGATGTGGGACAGGCCATCACGTTGGAAGAATGTCTTTACGGTATTCTGGTGGGTTCCGCCAATGAAGCCGCCAATGCGGCAGGGGAATACGTGGCAGGTTCCATGGATGCTTTCGTGGATATGATGAACGACAAGGCCATAGAGCTTGGTTGTACCGATTCCCACTTTTGTAATGCGAATGGCCTTTTTGACGAAGATCACTATACCAGTGCTTATGATTTAGCACTGATTGGCAGAGAATTTTTTAAAAACGAAATGCTTTGTAAAATTGGCAATACCGCCCGCTACCATTTTGAACCTACTGCCACACAGCCGGATGATTTCTATCTGAAAAACAAACATCAGCTGATTACAGGTGAAGTACCTTATAATGGGATTATGGGGGGGAAAACCGGTTACACTGACGAGGCAAGACAGACCCTTGTTACCGGTTGTGAACAGAACGGAATGCGACTGGTCTGTGTCATTTTACAAGAAGAAAGTCCTTACCAGTTTTCAGATACTGCCACTTTGTTCGACTATGGCTTCAGTAATTTTTCCAGGGTAAAGGTTGCCGACAACGATACCCGATATGCCATCAGCAATACCGGCTTTTTCGATACACAAAATGACGTATTTGGCTGTTCCGATTCTTTTCTCCGCCTGGATCCTGAGGGTTCCATCATTTTACCGAATCAGGCCACTTTGGAGGATACCCGGTCAACCGTGACTTACGGAGAATATAACAAACCTGACAAAATTGCAGAGATCACATATACTTTCCAAGATACCCCGATTGGCACTGTAGACCTTTTAACAGACCGGGCCGCCGGTAATACGTATCACTTTAACAGCTCTGTATCCCACAACCTGTTTATGGATCAGACCGTTGACACACAAGGGAATGAGACTGTTACCACTATTTTTTTGAATGTAAAGAACATCCTTCTGTGCCTGATCGTTGTGACCACTATAGTATTCTTCCTGATACTATTGATTTCGGCAATGCAGAATACCCATTTTTCCCGTTTTGTTGAACGCAGAAAGCGCTTGCAAAGGCGGAAAAGATGGAAATAAATAGACTGGAGTAACTATGAATTACATTGTTATGGATCTGGAATGGAATCAGGGTAGCCCTGCAGAACCCACCAGAAGATTGATGCCCTTTGAGATTATTGAAATCGGGGCAATGAAATTGAATCAGGACAGGAAAATCATCAGTGAGTTCAGTGAGCTGATCAAGCCCCAGGTGTATCATGAAATGCACCAGATTACCAGCAAGCTGATCCACCTGCAGATGAAAGAACTGGTACACGGGCAGAAGTTCCAACAGGTTTACCGGGCTTTTCATGAGTGGTGCAGCGAAGAGGAGTACATGTTCTGCAGCTGGGGACCACTGGACTTAACGGAACTCCAGCGGAACATCCGTTACTATGGTCTGGATCCCATATCGGAAGGACCTATTCCCTTTCTGGACGTACAAAAATTATTCAGCATCGCTTATGAGGACAGTAAAACCCGCCGTTCTCTGGAATACGCCATTGATTTTCTGGAAATCGAAAAGGATATTCCTTTCCACAGGGCGTTCAGCGATGCCTATTATACGGCAAAAGTATTGGAACAAATCGATGAGAAGTTCCTCACATACCTGTCCTTGGATTTATTCCATTTGCCTAAAGACAGGAAATCGGAGGTTCACATTTCTTTCCCCACCTATCACAAGTATGTATCTCGTCTCTTTGATGACAAGACTGCTGCCATGGCGGACAAAGAAGTGATCGCCACCCGTTGTTACATTTGCCGGCACAACATCAAGAAGGTGATTAAGTGGTTCACCTACAACAACGGCAAACACTACTATGCCATCTCCTGTTGTGACAAACACGGATACATGAAATCCAAGATCCGCATCCGTAAAGGTGAGGACTACGGCGTATATGTAGTAAAAACAGACAAATTCATCTCCCCGGAGGAGATGGAAGAAATCAAAGAAAAGAAGACCCGAATGAAAAAGAAAGCACGGAAATAGCAGAGACCAAGGGGGAACCCTTGGTCTCTTTTTATTCATGCCGCAAGGCTTCGATAGGGCTCAGGCGGGCTGCTTTTTTCGCAGGATAGATACCAAAGAAAATACCCACCGCAGAAGAGAAGATTACCGCAATCAAGACGGTGACAACACTTACGTGGGCGGTAAAACCAAGCAGACTGCAGGCAAGAATAGCCAAACCGGAACCTACCACAATTCCGATCAGTCCACCCAGAAGGGTGATAATGCCTGACTCTGCCAGAAACTGTAACAGAATAGAGCCGGTTCGTGCACCCAGGGCTTTTCTGATACCGATTTCTCTGGTTCGTTCTGTCACAGATACCAGCATAATATTCATAACGCCGATACCACCCACCATAAGGGATATGGCAGCTACAAATGAAATAAACAAGGTAATTACATTCAGAATACTGTCATAGGTAGCCGTGTAATCGGAGAAGCTTTCCATCATAATTTTGTTTTCTCCACGTACCTTGTGCTTGAGTTCCATCAATCGCATGGAATCCTCTGCCACCTGTGCAGAATATTCCGGTTTTTCAGCCAATATGTAGAACTGATCGAATTCTTCTGTGAAAAACCCGAAACAGGAAGCCAGGGTACTCATGGGAATCTCTGCCGAAACATAACCACCGTCACCACCCAGCATATTGATCAGAGTAGACTGATTGTCCGCTCTTACACCTATGATCTTTAATTCCTGTGTATAGTTCCAGACTGTAGTCTCAAGAGACATACCCACCACATCTGTTGTACCGAACAGCATTTTTGCGCTGGCTTCCGAAATCACACAGACTTTGCTTCCATTTAGGGCTTCGACCTCATTAAAATATCGTCCCTTTACGATAGGTTCTGTTGCTGCGATGTACTGCAGGGCTTCGTTTCCGGCTCTTACAACTGCTTCAAAATGTCCTTTCTTTGCATTTACAGTACCCCAGACGCCATAGTTTGCAGTAACACCTTTTACATGATCTACTTTCTCTTTGATCAAATCGAAATCTTCTTCTGTGAATGAAACATCATTGCCCTCTACAGAAGAATTGGTATATAACGCAATCTGTCCTCCGGCAATACTGTTTAATTCACTGTTGATTTCCTGTCGCATGCCGTTACCAATGGAAATAATCATGATAACGGAAGATATGCCGATGATGATGCCAAGCATAGTCAGAATAGATCGACCTTTGTTATTCCTGATATTCATCAGGGCGATTTTGATATATTCAAATATTTGTGTCATTCTCTTCCCCGTTCCGCAGACATCTTTTCATTCCCAAAAAGGTATTTCTGATCATTCCTGTCATTTGTCCGCTCACTTCTTATTCACCCTGTCAGCTATTGATCTGTCTCCTCTGCTTCTTCAACTACAGGCATACTTTGTACCGCAGTACCCTCTTCTAAAGTAAGGCTCATATCTGAGATAATCTCATCGTCTTCTGTCAAACCTTCTTTTACCTCACAATACAGGTCGGATGAAACACCCGTTACGATACGTTTTTTTGCTACTTTTCCATCTTCTACAACGTAGACAAACTCACCCTCTGTATCCACGTTTACCACTTCCAACGGAACTACCAGTACGTCCTTTGCCTCTGCAATATGAAGCTGTACCTTCGCTTCCACACCAAGGAAAATATTGTTATCCGGATTCTTCAGTTGAATTTCAGCACCTACCACAGGAGCACCATTGGCATTGGCGGTAGCCATACCATTGATCTTTGTGATCTCGCCTTCATATGTATTGCCAGCAATGGTAATATCCGCAAGCTGTCCCACACGTACCTTCTCCAGATCATATTTTGATAAGTTTATTTTTGCATGAACCTTCTCTGTGCTCTGCAGGGTCACAAGCTTGGAACCTTTTGCAGGCGTTTCACCATTCACTACCGTTACCTCTGTAACGACACCGTTAAAATCAGCTTTGATACCGTCTTTTGCTTTTTCTGTATCCTGCAAAGCTTCCTTTGTACTGATCTCTTCTGTCTTGATGTTCGCCTCAATCTGACTCTTTCCGCCCTGATCCATAATGGAGGACTCGGAAGAATTCTTCTGCGCTTTCATTTCGGATTTGTATTCTTTATATCCGGAAATCAGCTCACGGTATTCATCAATTTCTTCCTGGATCTGACGCAGTTCCTTGTTATTCTGCTGTTCATAGGAATTATACTGTATGGCCTTCTGCAGATTCTCATAGGTTTCGGTATCCCAGGAATCACACTCAATCAAGGATACCTGCAAAAGTGCACCTTCTCTGGCAAGAGCCGCTTTCTTGTCAGCCAGCCGGCCTTCCAGAATCTTCAGATAATTCTCGCTGTCTGCAATCTGCTGTTCCAAAACAGGCAGGTTCACATTTGCTTCGTGTAAATCAGCCAGCAATCTATTATTCTTATAAATAGAACTGTCATACCCGCCTTCTCCGGCCTGGAGCTTCAAATTGGTCAATTCTATTTCATCAGCCAATGCCTCTTCATCATACTGAATCAGTACATCTCCTTTTTTCACCGTATCACCGGCAGCAACCGCTACATTACTTACCTCCAGAGAAACAGGAGAGAAGTATGATTTGGTCTCCTCACTTTCTATCATACCGCTGGTAGACAGGTCTTCCTGCAGTGTCTGACGCTCCGCTTTCTGTGTAGAAACCGGCATCACATAATTGCTTGCGGCGATTTTGCTGTATACAACAAATCCAAGAACCAGAACTACAAAAGCACCAAGAACACTTCTTCTGATGATTTTTTTGCGTCTTTTCTTTTCTTCCGGAGTCATTGCCTTTTTAGCAGCTTTCTTTTCTTCCTTCTTTGCTTTCCGTGCAGCTTTCTTTTCAGCAGCTTTTTCCTTTTTCGTCGCCTTTGACGCTTCTGCAGAAGCCCTTTTTTCAGCCTTTGCTGCTTCCTTCGTTTCTTTTTCTTTCATTTTCGCTTCCTGTGCGATTTCTTTTTCCATCTTTTCTGCTTCCTTCGCTACTTCTTTCTCGATCAGTTCAACATCACTCATTTTTCTTCCTCCCCATTATGTACAACTTTCAGCAGGGGATTGCTCATAATCTTCAATCACCTTACCATCCATGATCTTAATCACCCGCTTTGCCTGGGATGCGATCTGAGTATCATGGGTGATCAGAATTACTGTTCTTCCCTCTTCATGAAGCTCCTTCAGGATGCTCATAATTTCCCTGGTAGAACCTGTGTCCAGGTTACCGGTGGGCTCATCTGCTAAAATGATTGGCGGTGCCTGGGCAATGGCTCTGGCGATCGCCACACGCTGCTGCTGTCCGCCGGACATTTCCGATGGCTTGTGATCCATTCGTTTTCCCAGCCCCACCTTTTTCAGAGCAATGGTAGATAATTCCATTCGCTCCTTCTTGGAAACGCCCCGATAAATCAAGGGCAGCTCGACGTTTTCCAAAGCAGTCAGACCGGGTATCAGATTGAACCCCTGGAAAACAAAGCCAATCTCCTGATTTCGAATATCGGACAGCTCGTCATCGCTCATGTGACTTACATCATGCCCATGAAGCATATATGTACCGCTGGTAGGCACATCCAGACACCCGATCATATTCATCAGAGTAGATTTTCCGGAGCCTGACTGACCAATGATAGCCACAAATTCCTTCTCATATATGTCCAGACTCACATGATCCAGTGCCCTGACTTCATTCTCACCGGGGTTGTATATCTTACAGATGTCCCGGATTTCTACTAACGCTTCCATAATTCTCTTATCCTCTCCCGGTTTCTTACCCGGCAATCATTTGTATCTCCAGCTCCTCACATATCTCATTTCTTCATATGCTCCCCGAAGAATACGCGTACTGCCGGAAAACCGCTTTTCCATGCACATGA
>CALZKI010000044.1 GCA_945787995.1 uncultured Lachnospiraceae bacterium
AAAAAAAGACCCCTGCCGTCACCGACAGGGGCTTCCGATTTATTCCTCCGATAATCGTTCTACCATAGCAAGCAGTGCTTCCGCACTGTTGAAGTTTGCAGGGATAATCTCTGCAGCCGGAATGGAGATATCATAGGCATCATTTAATGCACTGATAATCTGTAAGATATCAAAAGAATCCAGAACACCTCCGTCAATCAAATCTGTAGTATTCTGAAAATCAATATCTTCTCTTACTTCTTCCAGGATTTCAATCAGTTCTTCCATCTTTATTTCCTTTCTATAGACATCACTCTTGTAACAGCCTTATTCCTTTGGCATTACCTTTCGCCTTTCTTCATTGCACTTATTATATACAACAAATCCCTTTTCTGTATACAGAAATCTCACAATGCTTCAGAACCATATTTGTAAAACTTCTACAAATCCTGCAAGGTATTGATTTTACTGGTTGGCATGGGACCCCTGGCCAACATCAGTTCCTCACCGGTTCTATCCTCATGGAATAAATAGACAGCCGGCAATGCATGGGACAGAAACAGTCCGATGCCCTCTGTCACCGTGTATGCACCCACATTTTCAAAGGCCAGCACATCACCCATCTGCAGTCTTGGCAATTCCACATCCCGCACCAGAACATCTCCGGTGGTGCAAAGGGAACCGCACAGCATATAATGTTGCTTCGCCAAATCGTCCGTTTTTCCTTCTTCACATCCTGTTTTTTCATCTCTCGGACAAGTACCGGCCCTATGGATTACATGCATTTTCGGAATTTTCATTCCCATCATCTGTCCCGCATAGGTCAACTGATGGATACCACCATCCAAAATCGCGATATGGGCATCCTCCGTATCTTTCAAGTCTGTTACGGCAGAAAAATAAGTTCCGCAGGGTGCTGAGAAAAATCTTCCCATCTCCACAGTCACCTCTGCCCACCGGGCTGCACGCCGCAGTGCAGGTGCCAGACTTTTGATGGGAAGAAGCGTATCATCAAAATCCTCCCCTTCAAAATAAGGTACCGGAAGACCCGGACCATATTCCAATTTGGGAAGAGCCAGTCCGTATTTTTCGCGCAAATCCTTCACAAAGCCTTCCAACATCAGAAGTTCATCCTCCTGCTGCTTCAGTTTTCGTCTCTGGGTGCCGCAAAAATAATGTATACCCTCTATCTGCAATGCGGGATATTTATGTGTTTGTTCAAGTGCCTTTTCTATGTCTGCCCTTTTCATGCCAAACTGTGCACCGGAATTCAGACGAAGAAGTACCCACAGAGTGACCTGTGCCCTTTCAGCCTCCTGCTGCAGCAATTCCAAATGTAGCAGAGACTCGGCTGTTGCATGGCGCATTCCCTGAGAGATTGCTTTCCGGATATCCTCTGCAGTCTTACTCACTCCGGAGTACAGAACCATCTTGCCATCAATGGAAAGTGCATCTACAATGTCCATCTCTCCCTGGGAACAAATTTCCAATTTGTCTGTTGCTTTGGCTGCAGCTGTCAAAAGAAAGGGATTGGCTTTAGCAGCATAACAGATACCGATACGCTTATGATCTGTTATATTATCGGGCTTTACAATAGCTTCTTTATTCAGGTCAGACCCGTCGCCTCCATTCAGAATGGTATCAATTTCCCTTACTCTTCTTTGGAAGGCAGCTTCATCAAACAGAAAAGCCGGTGTTCCGTTATCTATGATTTTCTGTATAGCATTCCTCTTTGTCATATTTTCATTCCCTCCAGAAGGGCTGCTCTGTCGATTTTACCGTTTTTGGTAAGCGGCATTTCCGGAACCTGTATGGTTTTGTTAGGCAGCATAAAGGGCGGAAGCATGCCTCTCAATGTTCCGGCAATTACTTTTTTATCCGCTTCTCCTGTATAAAAAAGCAGAAGCTTCTGTGTCTCCGCTTCATAAATCGCAAGTGCTCTGGAGACTGTATCGATAGTCATTGCCGCACTCTCAATCTCTCCCAGTTCAATCCGATGCCCCATACGCTTGATCTGGAAATCCTTGCGGGAGCAGTAAACCAGCTCACCCTTTTCATTATATCTGGCCAGATCACCTGTTTTATAGCAGCGTTCATAATAAGCTGTCTGCAAGGGATTCTGGCAAAAGGCTTCCGCTGTCTTTTCCGGATCCTTGTAGTAGCCGATGGCCAGACCCGCACCGGTTACCAGAATCTCTCCTTCCGGATACTCTGTCTGATCCGGATTTGTTTGGGAAGGCACCTTCCTACCCGGAAGCACTTCCTTCCCGTCTTCTCCCAGCAGGATTATCTTCTCATTTGGGAAGGTTTTTCCAAGAGGTAATTTCTCTCCTTCCTTGAATTCTCTGTCCAGAATATAGTAACTGCAATTGCAGGTAATCTCTGTAGGTCCATACAGGTTAACATACATGGCATCCGGTAAAAACTGCTGCCAGTGGCGAAGATGCTTGATGGGCATCACTTCCCCGGAGAACATAATTCTCTTCACTGCTTCCGGCACCTTATATTCCAATCCGTTCATCACAGATACAAAGCAGAGTGCACTTACCGCCCAGGTCAGATTGGTGATCTTCTTCTCCACCAGATAATCCATCAAATCCATGGGCTGACTGAAAAATCTGCGAGGAATCAACTGCAGCCTGCAGCCCACGCAGAGTGCAGAATAGATGTCTTTCACAGACACATCAAAATCAAAGGGAGCCTGGTTACCCAGAACATCCTCCTGACAGATACCAAAGATATCTACAAAAGACGAAATAAAGCTGATGACAGAACGATGACCTACCGTTACACCTTTGGGAACCCCGGTACTTCCGCTGGTAAAGTTCACATACAGCGGGTCCACATCCATGGCCTGCTCACGGATCCCCGCTAACATATTTTCTTCCTTTTCCGTAAGAGCCAAATCCTCAACGCCCTGCTTTTTCAAAGCAGACAGAGCTTCATGCTGCCGTTCTTTTATCCCGGGCAATTGCTCCAATGCAAAAAGTGTGGGACAGTTAAAATCCGGATAAGCAGCTTGCATTTCCTCCAAAATGGTTACCAATTTGGCTTTGTTTTCTTCATCAGTCAGAACCACCGCCGGTTCCAAAGTCGCAAGAATCTTGCAGGTCCTGGCCTTAGGTTGGGAAGGATCCAGCACACTGTAAAACCCACCCGCATAGACAATGCCGAAAAAGCCGATCAAAGCAGGCACGCTTTTTTCCAGATACAAAGCCACCGGCTTTCTTGGTGCTGTATATCCGGCAAGAAAAGCACCCGCCTTTTGGGATGCCGCAAGCAGCCTGGCGTAGCTTAATTCTTCCTTTTCATCACCGCATGCAACCGCCTCAGGGCGTTTCTTTGCGCTGTTTTCCAAAAACTCTAATACATTTTTCATATATATCCTCATTTTTCATGCAACACAAATTTATCCTTTCGGCATATACAAGCCTCGTATGATCTCTTTGTGAATGCATCCATCAAAAATCATCTGTGGTATAAAAGCAGCTGCTTCTCTCTGTCTCAGACATTTCCAGATACCCGGCAAGAACCTGCGAAAAACGAAGGGCACCCTTGGTGTTAAAATGGCCCGTATCCTTATATTCCGAAAGATCTATCTGATAAAAAGAGGGCTTGGCAAAATTAAAGTTACGATAATCAAATCCATAGGCAGAAAACAGTTCTGTCAGTTCTTCCACCGTTTTCTGATAGCTTTCCGGGGCATACAGGCGAAAGGCAGTGGGATAAGGCAGGGTAATGGGAATCAGCTCCACTCCCTTTTCCTGACAGTAAGACGCAATTTTCTGCAGTTCCTTTCTACTGTCAGCACTTAAGGAAAGGATCTCCAGGTCACCTGCAGTCTGATTCCATTCCTCCCATTCCTCATAACCGATGACCGTTAGATCATCCTCCAATATTTCCTCAGAAGGCTCTCTTCCGGTTATCATTCTGTGGCCGGTTTCGTCATATACCTTCTTATCTCTCTTCTCTTTTATATTCTGACCGATATCGGTTACACGATCATAACTCCAGGGAAAAAAGTAATTGATAGAACCGGTATGCATAAGTACCGGTTCATCCATCAAAAATGACAGGGTTTCTCTCCCTGCAGTCAACCGGTTGGTATTGGCGTTTCTGGCTCTCTGAAAGCTGGCGTCCGCACGGAAATTGTCTGTCCGATCCAGCCCTGTAATCTCATCGTCCACGCAGAGCACCACCCGCCTAACGCCCTTCTCTTCCACTGCAGCACGGATGGCCACATAAGAGCTTCGAAAGCTCTGCATGTTGGTTCCCATATTGTACGAAGAGGTGCGCAAAATATCGTCCACCGTTTCAGGATCGATACCGCAAAGGCACTGGGAGGAACCGGTATAAATCATCTCCGGTTCTGCCTTCTGATAATACATCCACATCTCCCCGGAAGAGCCCCGGTAAGGTGTGAAAACATAATTCAAAAAACCGTTGCCAAGTAAGAACAGTGCCATGATCAAAAGCAAAGCAACTATGCGACCGGAAGTTTTCTTATGGTTAGAAGTTTGCATAAAGAAATCCTCCCGCATTTTGTACAAACATAAAAGACAACAAGGTCAGAAACAGCATGGCAGTTACGGCAACCACATGGATCGGTATGGATTTCTCCAGCACCTCCACGGGGTCTTTTCCCCGCTCTCTGAAAAGACTAATGACAAAAATCAAAAGCATGGATACAGCAGCAATGCAAAAACTTCCTGCCATATAAATCGGCTTTACCGTTGCACTGTTGAACAGTGTGTTTCTCACAGCAAACACAAACTGATCTGCCTGAAAGGAGGAAAGGGATCGCCATAATCCGACAAAAGCCGTGGATACATCTTCTATACGGTCAAAATACCAGCCGATATTGACGATCACAAAGGTGCGAATGATACGGAATACATGAAATCCTTTGGATTCCACAGGTATCTTACATCTCTTGGAAAGTCCGCTGAAGCATGGTTCCAGCAGATCCCCAAGGGCGATCACAATGCCATTATACAATCCCCATACAAGAAAATGAAACTGTGGTCCGTGCCACACCCCCACAACAATAAAAACAACAATGTTGGCAATACAGGCAGGCAATACCCGGCCTATGTGTTTTCCATACTTCTGCCCTGCCTTTTTGCCCAAATCCATCATGGGCTTCGTCAAAGCCAAAGGGTAAAAAATGTAATCCCGCATAAAGGCTCCCAGGGAGATATGCCATCTTCTCCAGAAATCGCCAAGGGAAGTAGCAAAATAGGGCTGTCGGAAGTTCGGTGCCAGCGTAATGCCAAACAAGGCAGAAATGCCGGTTACCATATCAATACCACCGGAAAAATCTGCGTATTGCTGTGCTGAATACAGCAGAATTCCAAACACGGTAAGACTTCCCGGATTTTCAGCCACAGGTCCGTCCAATATTCTTGCCACCGGATCATACAGAAGATCTGCTATGGCATACTTCTTCAGACAGCCTAATAAAATCAGGAACAGCGCATTTTTCACCATGGTGCCGCTCAGTCTATGTTCTTCTGTAAATTGATGTGCCAGGGCATCATATCTGCCAATGGGGCCCTGCAACAGCTGTGGAAACCAGGACACAAACAGCAGATATTTGGGGAACGATTTCTCTGCCTCATACTTTCCATTGTAAATATCTATCAGATAACCAATGGACTGGAAGGTATAAAAAGAGATCCCCAGAGGAAGCAGCAACCCTAATCTGTGATGGAACAGAACTGTCCAGTACTTGGTGTAACACAAGATCAAAAGATTGAGAAAAAGTGCGCCATACAGAT
This sequence comes from uncultured Lachnospiraceae bacterium, assembly GCA_945787995.1. GTDB lineage: Bacteria > Bacillota > Clostridia > Lachnospirales > Lachnospiraceae > Acetatifactor. The sequence goes on from CALZKI010000044.1 coordinate 5,760, forward strand.
AAATCCTCTTTTCCCGTTTCACTTTCTGCTTCCGAAGCCGCTTCTGTTCTCTCTTCTCCGAAGCAGAAAGTTCCCCAAAAGAGGGATCCTTTTTCGCCTGCTCCTCTCTTGCCTTTCCCTTTTCTTCCGCATGATCCATAGACCTTGCCGCCCAATAGATTGTAATGGCAGTAAAAAGCAGAGCCAGAATGTTCTTTCCGCCGGCATACAGGTAGAAAGCCAGACTGGCAGAGAGTGCAACCATCCATTGTTTCTTTCTGAATACAGTGTAATAGCAGAGCAAGCAAAGTCCCAAAAAGAGAACAAAGCCCAACGAATAAAAATCAACCATGTTAACTCCTCGAACCAACACAATACAGCATCCGGCAATCTTTAAATCCAGGATTCATCCTCCGCATAGGCAACAGACAGCAGGGTATCCATACGTTCCACATTTTCCTTCCCTTCCACCACCTCCATCAGATCAGCCGTTTCTAACAGATCCTCCAAGGATTCATCGGGTCCGATTTCATAATCAATATCCTGCTCGCACAAAGGGCAGGCCGTTCTTGCTGCGGTTGCCATGGACAAAAAGCGATAATTGCACTTCCTGCACTCATAAAATCCGCATTTCTCAGTTCCATCCTCAACAAAGTACATAAATACTCCTTTCCCGGTGACAGCTGTCCTACAGTCCGGTTCTCTATCGATCTTTCTGCGGTCCCAGATAGGAAGACTGCAGTTTTTTCCCTGCCGGAAGGATCAGAATTCTCTCCAGCATAAAGCCGGGCTGCCCCGGGTAAATCTTTAGTTCATTATTCCCTTCTGCAAAGGAGACTTGTGTAACCACCCTTCTGACATGATTTACCACACCATAATCCCACTCTCTGCAGGCATATTCTGTATTATAATCCTCTGCCACGCCATAAGCCAATACAGGCTTGCTCTCATTTATCCCATAAAAGAATGCAAATCTATTCCCCAAATGAGCCGGATTGGCCGGCACCAATTCAAAGATCAGTTCATATGCTCCGGCATGTTCTACCCCAAAAGAATACTTCAGATACGGGCATTCTTCCGGTTTCTTCAACACATTCTGTATGAAATCTTTATTAACCGGGAAGCACTTCACCGCGCTGCGCCATCTTCCCCTGTCCGGAATGACTTCAAATCCTTCTCCCTCAACCTGATAGTTCTCGGAATAATCCTCTGCATCCAGAAGAAGGTATTCCCTATCATGGGTGAAGCATACCGCTTTATCTGCCCCCGAAGGCTTTCTATGTTTCAGGGGAACTGCCAGCTCTAAAGGCATTTCCGTTTTCGTTCCATCGGCAAAACTGATTTTCACAAGAACTGTAACAATTCTGTGATTCCGGTCTTTCCCTTTTTCATCACTTTGGGTTGTACTGCCGATCCCGGAATCCATTCCGGCCCACTGATCAACGGAAAGCTTTATCTGCACGCTTTCTCCACCTGTTTCCATGGTTCTCACGGTTCCACGCATTTTTGAAAAGGAAAGGGCTTCACAATCACATACGATTTGGTAATCGAAATCCACCCTTCCTCTGCTCTCCACATCGATGGTCACTGTTGCACCCGGATTCCTGAGAAACTTCTTACTGCAATCCGGTGCCCCGGCCTGCCAGTGTGCTCCCAGGTGATAGGCATCATGCTCTCTGAAACCAACCAGTGCCTTGGCACAGGGAATCGGAGTCACCTGATGTATGACGGGATAAGTCCAGTTATAATCATCCCAGCTTCTGAAACCGGTATGTGCAGAATCCATCATATGATTCCATTTACCATCCAAAGCCTTATGGAAATCTTCCACAGCCTGTTCCATCAGCCGCAAATGTGTTAGTGCATCTGCTCCCACTGCATTAGCAGCCATACTGCCTCGCCCGGCCAACAAATGATTATATCCGGCAAGGGCATTCATACAGTGTAAGTGCAGGGAAGCCAAGGCAGGATAATAAATACAGCTTTCGTAAGCAGGCAACGACTCTGCGGGCAGTTCCTGATGTAATACATCCGCAAGCTCTAACAGACGTTTTGTTTCCCCAATCACCCACTGTCCTTCTCCATAGTGAATGGGATGATATACATCCGGGTTGGTATATTCCGGTCGTCTTACCGCATTAAAAGCAACAAATCCATTGAGCAGTTCTGTGGCCTGACAAACCAGATTGTCGTCTACTCTCTCCCCCAGCAAGCCTCGCACCCACTGTTTGGGGTAGGTCAAAATGCAATCCCTGTTCTGTATCCCATACCGGTCATAGTCATAAGCCAGCTCCAGGAAAAAGCTTAGGGGGTATTCTGCACCTTTCAGATCACCCACATTTATGATCCACATGGTGCGGACACCGTATTCGTAAGCTGTGGTCATCTGCTCCCATATTTTTGAAATCTTAGTAGAATTAATCCACTCGTAACTGATGGGACCTCCGTGATAATCCACATGATAGTACATGCCGAATCCACCGGGATGTTTTCTCTCTTCCTCCGTAGGAAGGGCGCGCAGATTGCCGTGATTATCATCACTGAGCAAAAAGATAACATCCTTTAATGCATCCCAGTCTTTCAGCCCTTCACAGGTCTCATCTCCATAATAATACTGTTCTACTTCCTTGTAGATCGCCAACATTCTGGGCACCTGGTCCAGAGGCATGTCCAGTTCCTTATCCAGAATATCGTTCTGTGCAAGAATGGCTTCTTTTACCACTGCCACATTGTCTGCCATGGTAGCATCCTCCGGCAGAAGTTTGGAATCGCTTTCCCCACGCATTCCGATGGTATACACATTTTCGAAGGCCTTATTACGCTTAACGCCTGCTTTCCAGAAAGCAGTGATCGCTTCCCGGTTTTCCAGGAAGCTCCAGGCATTATTATCGCCATAATCCCGATACTGCTGCTGCCACTCTATGCCCGCACGACAAAGCGGTTCATGGTGAGAGGTGCCCATAATGACACCATAGATATCTGCCAGTATGGCATTCTCCAGGCCGGGACCATCCTGAGAAAAGGAGCTGTTCCACATGGCCGGCCACAGATAATTTCCTTTCATGCGTAACAGCAGTTCAAAAATATGGTCATAGGCTTTGGCATTGGCATCACCAAAGGTATCTGTTACCCAGTTACCAAAGGCCGGCCATTCGTCATTGATAAAAAAGCCGCGATATTTTACAGAAGGCTGCTTGGAAAAGGTATTTGTCCTCTCCAATTCCAGACTATCCTTTTTTACAATCGTGGCATCGCCAAAATAATGAAGAGGACTGACTCCGATCAGTTCAGACAACCGGAAAAGGCCATAAATGGTACCCCGCTTGTCACTGCCCAAAATAAAAAGCACATTCCCCGCGAACTGAAAACTGTATACTTCCCTGTCCCGTTTCAAATTTCCCACAGATAATATACCCTGTTCCAGCAATCGGTCAACCACCCGGCTATGCCCCACCGTTGCAGCAAAGACTATCGCATCTTCTCTAGTATCCGAAAGATCAGCACCTCTCTCATCGATTTCCTGCAAAAAGGCAGTTGCCTCCGTCCCATCCAAAGTTTGAACAACCGGCAACACCCCGGTCACTTTTTCCACATCTCCTGCCGCCTTCCCGGCAACACGCTTCACCCCTTCAAAGGCCTGATCCTCTAACCAAAAATCAGCCGCCTTTTTGTTTTTTACCAGTTCAAATACCTGCATTTTTTTACCCCCCCTATAACGTAAGAAAATAAGCCGCACCTCCAGGATGCAGCTTATTTATGTGTCTCTTATCGCATCATTTCCAAAAGTACTTCTTTTCCTTTTTCCAACTGATTGTCAATTCCATCATTGTAATAGGCATCACCATCAAAGGCAATCTCCACGTCCGGGTCAATTCCGATCCCGTGAATGTTTTTGCCTGATGGGGTATAGTAAGCACTTTCCGTCAGCTTCAACGCCGTTCCGTCAGACAGGGAGATCACTCTCTGTACAATACCTTTACCGAAGGTTGTGGTACCAACCAGTTTTCCGATGCCGTAATCCTTAACCGCCCCGGACAGAATTTCCGAAGCGCTGGCGGAATAGGAATCCACAAGAACTACCAGGGGAATCTGAATTTCGTTCTTTCCATCACAGGAATACTCTTCCCGCTTTCCGGTTTTGTTTTCCGTATAGAAAATCAAGCCTTCCGGCAACAGCTGTCTTGCAATACTGACCACCGTGTCCACATTGCCGCCCGGATTGCCTCGCAAATCGATGATCAGACCCTTGGCATTGCTTCCCTTAATGGTTGCATAAGCATCTGTGAACTGATCTGTGGTAACATCATCAAACTCTGTAATCTGAATGTATCCGATGTCCTGCTCCAGCATTTCATAAGTAACAGTAGGGCTTTCCACCTTGCGTCTGGTGATATCAAATTCCAGAAAATCGGATTCACCTTCCCGATAAATGGTCAAATGAACACTGGTCCCTTCATTACCTCGAACCTTTGCCACCACTTCGTCCAGTGTCAATCCCTGAACGTTCTCTCCGTCCACCTCCATAACCAGATCACCGGGACGCAGTCCTGCTTCTTCGGCAGGGGTATCGGCAATGGTTCCTGTAACCATGGCACAGTTGGTTGTTTTGTCGGTAGTCATATAGGCACCAATACCATAATAGATTCCCTCTGTAGACTCCAGAAGCTCTGTCAGTTCTTCTTCATTGTAATAAACAGAATAAGGATCTCCAAGGGAATCCACCAGGCCGGCATACATACCATCCTGCATCTTCCCCGCGTCAATATCTTCCTCTTTGTAGTAATAGTCATCAATAATGCCTTCAATCTTCTGAATTTTCTTGAAGGCCTCACTGGTGGTAACAGCATCTCCTTTTCCCACCATGGCTTCTTTGGAGCCAAAGATATTACTGTAGATGCTTTTGGCTGACCATATTCCCACTACCAGCAAAAGAGTCACCATAAAACCTGCTAAGAAGCCCGGCCAGAAACCATTTTTTCGGGGTACCTGAGGCTGACCCATAGGGTATTCGCTTCCACCACAGGAAGGATTATTCTGTACATTTTGTTGTTCTATCATCACTTCAGGATGGGGATATTGATTGCTGAATCTTCCCCGTGGTTTTTCATTGTTATTATCAGTATATCCGTAAGGATCCATAAAATATAACCTTACCTTTCCAACGTGTCATCCTTGTGGATTCCCGCTTACTTCAGATAGTTCCAGGGACTTACATAAGAACCATTCAATCGAACACTGAAATGTAAGTGGTTTCCGGTGGATCTTCCTGTACTTCCCACAGCAGCAATGGTCTGCCCTTTTGATACAGTCTGTCCCTTCGACACATATAATGCAGAAGCGTGCATGTAGATAGTATACAATCCACTACCGTGGTCAATCATGATATAATTTCCCATGCTTGCATTGTATGCGGCAGCCACCACATCACCCTCATATGCGGCCAGAATGGAAGCGCCTCCCGGTGCCGCCAAATCTATCCCATTGTGGAACTGCTGTACTCCCAAAATAGGATGCGTTCTGTTTCCGTAATTATCGGAAATTCTTGTGTAAGACGGGCAAGGCCATGTGAACATACCGCCATTGTATACACGACGATTCTGTTCTGCCAGTCTGGCTTTCTCTTCAGCGATAGCTTTCTCTAAGGCAGCAATCTCTGCATTTTGCTCTGCAATCTGGGCTTCATATTCCTTGATAGCAGCTTCTTTGGTGGAAATATCAGCAGAAATGGCATACACCTGCTGTTCCTTCTCTGCGAGAAGATCCTCCACGGCCTTTTCTTCTTCTTCTACTGCCTTCTTCGCTTCTTTTAATACTTCCCGTTCAGCCTCCAATTCCTCTTTGCAGGCCGCCACGTATTCTGTTGTCTCAATATATTCTTCCAGTTTTTTCTTGTCATAAGCGGATAACATTTCCACATAGTCCGCTTTATTCAATGCACTACCGTAGGTCTGTGCCTGAAAAAACAATTCCAGATAAAGCGTATCTCCTTTCTCATAGAGAAACTTAATGCGCTTCTTCATTGCTTCGTACTGAGCCGCCTGAATTGCCTCTGCTTCTTCCAGCTCCTTTTGGGTCTGCTCAATGTCAGCTTCCTTTTGGGTAATCATATCATTGTAGGTTTTGATCTTTTCCTGGATGTCACTGAGTTCTCCATCCAGCTTGGCGATATAATTATTCAAATCCTTTTTGGAGCTTTCCAATTGAGCCTTCAATGCTTTCACATCCGTCAACCCACTCTTTAAGGAAGCCACTTCCTTTTTGGCATTAGATACAGCAGCTTCTTTTTCAGAGATACTCTCCGAAAGAGTCGCTGCTGCCAAATTCAAAGGCGTTGACACAAATATGATAAGGCATAACAATAAGCCCAATAACCTTTTACAATATTTCATAC
>CALZKI010000045.1 GCA_945787995.1 uncultured Lachnospiraceae bacterium
GCAAAGAAAAAAGCAGTGAGCATTCTTCACTTCGAAAAAATACCCACTGCTTTATTATATCGTTCTTTTATCAGATTACAATGTATTATTCTGCAATATCAGCATACATGAAGAACCAGTAACCGTTAGCAGAGTGCCAGGAACCTGTAATCTTAGGACTCTGTAACCAGAAGTCGTTGTAGTAAGCTACAGGAATACATCCTGCTTCTTCCATCAGAATATCTTCTGCATCATGTAATGCTTTGGAACGTTCTGCAGCGTCCAGAGTTGTTCTGGAAACTTCCATAGCTGCATCATATGCTTCATTGCTGAACTTACCATCGTTGTTACCGTTGGTTGTGTATAACAGATCAAGCATGTTGGAAGGATCGGAGTAGTCACCTACCCAACCGTTACGAGCTGCATCGAAGTCACCATTTCTACGCATAGGAGTGAAGGAAGCCCATTCTACGATATCTACAGAAAGGTCAATGCCAAGTTCAGCCCATGCCTGCTGTAAGTATTCAGCAACAACTTTGTGGTAACCTGCATCGTTTGTAGAGTAAGAGATCTGAGGGAAGCCTTCTCCGTTTGGATAGCCTGCCTCTTCCAGTAACTTCTTAGCTTCTTCCAAGTTTGCAGCGTAATCATCACTGATGTATCTCTGACCGCCGTTAGCGTTGTCAATGAACTGAGATCCGTCTGTGTCAACCCAGCCTGGACCCATGAAGTTGTATGCCGGGGAGTATGTTCCCTGCATCAATGTGCCTGCAACATATTCACGGTCGATTGCAAGGCTCAGTGCTTTACGAACCTTTGCATCCTTGAATACATCTCTTTCGCAGTTCAAGCTCAGGTAGTAAGTACCGATAATAGGATCAACGAAGAATGTATCTGTACCTGTCAGAGAAGGGATTTCTTCTGTAGGAACATCTTTGATCATCAGAACTTCACCTGTCTGGAATGCACTGTATGCAGCATTGGAATCTTCAATCAGGTTGAATTTGATACCATCCAGTTTGATGGCATCTGCATTCCAGTAGTAAGGGTTCTTTGTCATCATGATATAAGAACCGGGTACCCATTCGGAAATGTAGAATGCACCATTTGTAATATATGTCTCAGCTTTTGTTGCCCAAGCATCACCATTTGCTTCGATTGTAGCCTGCTGAACAGGGCTCAGTGTAGCAAATGCTGCAAGGGAACCAAAGTAAGAACAAGGAGATGTCAGTGTTACAACAAATGTTCTTTCATCAGGAGCAGCAACCTGAAGCGCATCCAGATCACCTGCGATAGCTTCTTCATAGCCACCAACCATAGAAAGAACTGTCTCAGCATAAGGTGCAGCAACCATAGGATCACATACACGCTTCCAGCTGTATACGAAGTCGTTTGCTGTTAAGTCTGTACCATCAGACCATTTCAGGCCTTCTCTCAATGTGAATGTCCATGTAAGACCGTCATCGGATACTTCCCAGGACTCAGCCTGACCGGGAGCAAGTTTACCTTCCTGATCTACGATCAGAAGACACTCATGTGTGTGAAGAATCATGTTACCACCATCAACAGCGCTATTCAAAGCGGGGTCGATTGTTTCAGGGTCGGGACCAATCTGAACGGAAAGGATCTTCTCACCGCTTGCTGCTGCAGGTGCTTCTGCTGTTTCTTCGGTGCCGGCTTCTGTTGTTTCTTCGGTGCCGGCTTCTGTTGTTTCTGTAGCAGCGCCGTTATCTGTATCGGCAGCAGGTGCAGAACCACAAGCTGTTACACCAAGAACCATGCTTGCAACTAACATCATTGCAATAAGTTTCTTTTTCATAATAGTTTCCTCCTACTAAATTTAATTCTCTATTTTGAAACTCTCATGGAGCCCAAATAGCAAAATGATTTCTTTTGTGGTTTACCACATTTTTTCTCTTTTGTCAACTTTCACAAAAAACGTGTATGGTTTTTAGCAACTATTCAGAACCCTATTCGCAATTTGCCTCTTTGATGCACAAATCTTTGCATGACTCTGAATAGTTACACATTATGGCAAGCCACATAGTGTCCGTCGGTGATTTCTCTCCATACAGGAACTTCTTCCGCACATTTCTCGGTCGCATAGGGACATCTTGTTCTGAATCTGCAGCCGGAAGGCGGATTCAAAGGACTGGGCACATCTCCCTCCAATACAATACGCTTGCTTGCTTTCGCAATCTTGGGATCTGCAATCGGAATTGCAGAAATCAGGCTCTTTGTATAGGGATGTACAGGATGCTCTGTCAGTTCATGGCTCTCAGCCAGCTCCACCATACGCCCCAGGTACATAACACCGATTCGGTCGGAAATGTGTTTTACTACAGAAAGGTCATGGGCAATAAAGAGGTATGTTAAGCCCATCTCCTCCTGCAAATCTTCAAACATATTGATAACCTGCGCCTGAATGGATACATCCAATGCAGAAATGGGTTCATCACATACAATAAATTCAGGATTCACTGCAAGAGCTCTGGCAATACCCACACGTTGTCTCTGACCACCGGAAAACTCATGAGGATAACGGTTTGCATGTTCCGAGTTAAGACCTACTCTTCTGAGCATCTCAATGATCAGGTCATACCGTTCCTGCTTGTTTGCAGCAAGCTTGTGAACATCAATCGCTTCCCCTACGATATCGCCCACTGTCATACGGGGATCCAGACTTGCATACGGATCCTGGAAAACAATCTGCATCTTCTTGCGGTAAGGAAGCATCTCCGCATACACTTTATTTTCCACATCAAAGATGGTCTCTCCGTCATATGTGAATTTCCCCCCAGTAGGTTCATAAAGGCGAAGCATGGAACGGCCTGTTGTGGTCTTGCCGCATCCGGACTCACCTACAAGACCAAGGGTTTCACCTTTGGCAATGGTAAAGGAAACATCATCTACCGCCTGTACATATTTTCTGTTTTTGCCAAAACCGCCGGCAGGAAAATATTGGCGCAAATGTTCCACTTCGATAAAAGGCTTATTCATTTTGCGCTCCTTTCTCAAACTCTTCCTTCTGAATCAACCAGCAATTGGTATAATGGACATCATCAAATTCTGTCTTCGGTGGCATCTGGTTCAAGCAGATCTTCATGCAGGCTTCGCATCTGGGTGCGAAAGGACAACCGGCAGGTGGATTTAACAAATCTACAGGGGTTCCTTCAATGGGCACCAGACGCTCGTGTTCCTTAGTATCCAGTCTCGGAATGGAACGGATCAGTCCCTTTGTGTACATATGGCTGGAACGATAGAAAATATCTTCTGTGGTACCATACTCTACAATACGGCCTGCGTACATAACCGCAATCTTATCACACATGCTGGCAACCACTCCCAGATCATGGGTAATCATGATGATAGCCATTCCCAGCTTGTCCTTCAGTTCCATCATCAACTCCAGAATCTGTGCCTGAATGGTAACATCAAGAGCTGTTGTAGGTTCATCTGCGATCAGAAGCTTAGGTTCACAAGCCAGTGCAATGGCGATCATAACACGCTGTCTCATACCACCGGACAGTTCATGAGGATACTGCTTCAGACGTTTGTCCGGTTCATTGATGCCAACCAGCTCCAGCAGTTCCCTTGCTCGATCCTTTGCCTGCGCTTTTGTCTTATCCGTATGAAGCAGAATAGCCTCCATAATCTGATTTCCCACTGTATATACAGGATTCAGACTCGTCATAGGATCCTGAAAGATAATGGATATATCATTTCCGCGGATCTGACGAAGTTCCTTTTCTGTCATATTTTCAATGTGTTTATCCTCGAATACCAGGGAGCCTCCCAATAATTTACCGGGATGTGCAGTGAGACCCATCAGGCTGTATGCGGTTACGGATTTACCGGAACCGGACTCACCAACAATTCCCAATACTTCTCCCTCTTCCAGATGAATGGAAACGTCGTTCAATGCCTTTACCTCACCGGCCGGTGTGAAGAAGGAAAGGCGTTCATTTTGAATATCAACAAGATACTTTGACATAAGACACTCCTTTCTAATTCTTCAGCTTAGGGTCGAAGGCATCTCTGAGGCCATCCCCAAGCAGGTTAAAGCTAAGAATGATCAAGCTGATCAAAATAGCCGGAACAAATAATAAATGAGGGTTCGTGTTCATACCGTTGATTGCATCACTTGCCAGACTTCCCAGAGAAGGAAGCGGTACTGCAACACCCATGCCAAGGAAGCTTAAGAAGCTTTCCGTAAAGATGGAAGAAGGAATCTGTAATGTTGTAGTAACAATCAGCGTACCGATACAGTTTGTAAGCAAATGCTTTCTGATGATCTTACCGCTGCTGACGCCCAAAGCTCTTGCAGCTGTAACATATTCACTTTCTTTTAACATCAGCACCTGGCTTCGAACCATACGTGCCATACCCACCCAGTATAGAAGGGCAAACACCACAAAAATACTGATCAGGTTCTCTCCCACTGTCTTTACCCATCCAAAACCGGGAACATTTACCAATGCGGCCAGAGGTGCTTTCAACGCAAAGGAAAGCAAGACTATCAGCAGAATGTCCGGTACCGTATAAATGATGTCTACGATACGCATCATCACCAAGTCTACCCAGCCGCCAAAAAATGCAGCAATGGAACCGTATACGGAACCGATGATCAAAATAATGCCGGTTGCAATCAAACCAACCAACAGAGAAATGCGGCTTCCCATCATGACACGGATTGCATAGTCACGTCCCATTTTATCAGTACCGAAAATATGAGGAAATACCTTCTCTCCGGCTTCGATTCTCTCCAGTTCCTGAGCAGAATACTGCATAGGTTTTAAGTTATTAGCACCTTTGATCTGATCCTTATAGTTATAGGGATAAAAAGAAGGAACAATAAAGGACAAGATCATAACAAGAATAATGATGACCAGGCTAACCATAGCCACTTTATTTTTACGAAGACGACGCATACCGTCTTTCCAGAAGCTTACGCTTTCCCGCATCACTACCTGGCTCTGTTTTTCTTCATCTGAAGCAGGAAGAAAATCTTCCGGATTCAGATTGAGCTGAAAGCTCAATGGATTCTTATTCATTTCCTTCCTCCTTATTTCAATTTAATACGTGGATCAACAATCTTATAGCAGATATCTACTACCACATTCATAATGATGATGAGTGTGGCAAGGAAAATTGTTGTACCCATGATCAGTGTATAGTCACGTCCCTGAATGGCTCCGATGAACTCACCGCCAAGTCCGGGAATGGTGAAAATCTTTTCCACAACGAAACTACCCGTTACCGTGTATGCCAACATAGGTCCTACATAAGTGATGACAGGCAGAATCGCATTACGAAGTGCATGCTTAAACAGGATTTTGAAGCCGTGCACACCTTTTGCCTTGGCCGTTCTCATATAGTCCTGACCCAGAACATCCAGCATGGAAGAACGCATCAGTCTCATAATGTATGCCGTAGGATAGAAAGAAAGAGCCATAACCGGCATAACATAATGTTTTAATGAGGTCAGCCCCATGGTAGGAAGCAGCTTCAGTTTTACACCGAAGAAATACATCAGAACGGTACAGATAACAAAGCTGGGAACTGCAATACCACAAGTGGCAACCACACTGATAATACTATCTAAGGTTTTACCTCTCTTTAATGCTGCCAGACATCCCAGAGGAATACCAAGCAGCAAAGATACCAATACAGAGACACCACCCACTTTCGCGGAAACAGGGAATTTCATCTTGATGATGTCCATAACAGTACGACCTCTCTGCTTCAGACTGTCACCGAAATCTCCATGAAGTGCATCTGCCATATAGGTAAGATAACGTTGCCCCATGGGCTTGTCCAAACCATATTTTGCTTCTAACGCAGCTGTAGCCTGAGGGCTGATCGCTTTCTCTGAAAGGAATGGTCCGCCCGGAACCATATTCATCAGGAAGAAAGTCAGAGTCGCCACTGCCCAAATGGTTACAATTGCAAGTAAAATTCTTTTTACGATATACTTTGCCATAAAATACCATCCATTCTTTCTGTATATTGATTCTTAATCAAGCAGGCACTATACCTCAAATCCCGTTTGCATAGTGCACTGACTGTTAATGATTTACAACTGTGCTATGTTAAAGTGCACAATTATACCTTAACACGCACAGACACTGCATAATATTATCTATTTTAATCCTGCCTGTCAAGTCACCGTATTGACGCAATAACACGCTAAAGTGATACCGTAACAATGTGTGTGCAGGAGGATTGCCAAAGGCAATTTATGCCCGCCTACAAAGACAGCCCATCAAAAAAATCATCGGCTGCAGACTGTCCATCCCGATACTTCAGCAAAAACGCCTTCATCTCCGCATGACGATCCTTCATATCCAACAGCATATCCGGAAGATTCTGCATAGTAACACAGTCAATTTCGGTCAAAAGTTCATAATACTCTCTCTCATCACCGTGTTCCTGCAAAACCACTTCCCAGGTTTCCTCCGATTCTTCACCTTTTCTATGAGACTTCAGATAAGCCCGTAAATAGTCTTTATTTTCCGGCGACAATGCATAATCATGCATCAGACGAAGCATACACAGGCGTACTTTCGCTTTTCTCCTTTTATTGCGATACACCTCCGGATGGGTTTCATTGCTTCCGTAATCCTCTTCTCCGCAAAGAAGCATTTTGGAGTACCCTTCCATATCATCAACCTCCAAAATACTCATCATCCTTTTATCCCACAAAGTAATCCAATCCGGCTGATAGACCTGATCCGGTCTGAACAGATAAGGAGCTTCCAGAATACCCGCTGTGGACGCAAGAAGAAAGGAGAAATCGGATTCCCTCTTTTCCACATCCTGTTCCGAGAGATGATGTCCCGCGCCAGGGTCCACACTCACCGCTTTTGATCCTTCCTTACAGGAATCCCCCGCCAGCACGTGAATCTGATGCAGCTCATCACATTCCTTAAAAATGGAAATCCCCATTTCTGTCAACTGTTCCGAAAGATATATACTTTTCAGGTTACTGCAGAATGCAAACGCGAAATCATCGATCCGGGAAACCGAATATGGAAGTTTCAACTCTCTTATTGTTTTCGCACTCAAAAAAGCTTTCTTTAACACCCCGGTAACCGGCTTATCCTCTAACAGATCGGGAACTGTCAATCGGATATCCTTTCCCCGATATCCTGACAGCTCCACATGATTATCATAGGCCACATATTCCAGGGATCCCTGTGGGGTTTGAAGTTCTCTATATTTCAAGGTTCTCAATCTCCTTCAGCAGTTCATCCTGTCGTTTTGTAACCATTAGATGGTTATTGAATTCATTGTAATCATCGCTGCCAAACAGGGCGATAAATCTTGCACTCTTATCATGTACCGTCAGTTCCGTCAGCAGGAGCAGCATTTCATTACCTTCTCCAAAAGCCTTATTCACAAAGGTAAACAGAGCGTGCAGTCTTTCTTTCTTGGAAAGTACTTTTGTTTGGAGTAAACTCTTTTTCTCATCAAAGGCTTTCTTGACAATTGCAAAATCCGCCTCTCTGTTATCATTGCCGGCAAGGTTGATTTCTTTGATACAGTCGGCAAAGAACTGTAACATAGCTTTTCCAATACGCTTTTCTTCCGAGGACAAAGCACCCGCAGTTCTTTTCTGTTCTAATGCCTTCTCCTTACCAAGTTTCTGAAGCTCCAGCATATCCTTCACCGGTCGTTCCGATTGTTTCACAGCCAACAGCATGGGCATAAGCGTGGAAAGAACCGTAGAATCATCCACCGTTTCCTCCAATTCCTTCTGGATCTTGTCTACCAGCAATCCCATCAGTGCAAGTCTCTCGTCAAGACCCGCTTTTGCTGCGCGCTCATAAGCTGATTCGGGTGCATTTCCGGAAAAGATCTCAGCAATTTTGTAATCCTGCTTGTATTTGTTATACAAATCGTAGTAGGCTGTAAATTCGCGAACAATTCTGTCATTTCTGATGTATTGGCCCACCAAAGCCTCATCTGCTTTAATGCCCTCTTCCTCATACAGCTTCAGAATATCCGAAAGGTCCTCCCAACCTCTGGCGGTGACAAAGCTTCTGCCCTTTACGGTAGTCTCCATCACATAGAAATCGTCCTTCTTCAGTTCCAGATAATTCAGAACGGCACCATGCAGGTTCTTTGCTTTTGCATAATTTCTGAAGGTCTTATAATCCGGTTCTACTTCCAGAATTTTCATACGATCCAGTGTTACTACATCGAACTCACGAACGGATTTGTTATATTCCGGCGGATTACCGGCTGTTACGATCACCCAGCCATCAGGTACCTGATGACGACCGAACACCTTGTATTGCAAAAATTGCAGCATGGAAGGAGCCAGCGTTTCCGAAACACAGTTGATCTCATCCAGAAACAGAATGCCCTCCTTTACACCACTCTTCTCCATCACTTCATAAACGGAGGCGATGATTTCGCTCATGGTATATTCGGAAATGTCAAAGGACTGTCCATCATATGTTTTATGACTGATAAAAGGAAGACCAAGAGCCGACTGTCTGGTATGGTGTGTCATGGAATAGGAAACCAGTGCGATACCAAGCTCCTGTGCAATCTGTTCCATGATGGCAGTCTTACCTACTCCGGGTGCTCCCAAAAGGAAAACAGGGCGTTGTCTCACAACCGGTATGCGATATTCCCCATACTCGTCTTTTTTCAAATACAATTTCACCGTGTCTCTGATAAACTCTTTTGCCTGTTGAATGTTCATGCTCATGCTTCTTTTTTCTCCTCCAGTTGCTCTTCATCAAGTACTACACGCATTGCCCAGGACGGCACCTTAGGTGCTCTGATATCCTCGCCCAGAAAAACAAAGGCCACATCATAAGCGGGCATATGCTCCGGATATATGCCGTATCCATCGGTAAAATAGATAAGGCCTTTCAGATTTTCAAACTCTTTATCCAGTATCAACCGGTCCACATAATCAAATACCGGTCGAAAGTCCGTGGAGCCAAAACCCTTTAGCTTTCCGTTTTGAATAAACTCCTCCAAATCTTCCATAGAATTGATCACAGTATCACTCTGTATCTCGTTATCACACTGTATCAGGTGAATATTCACTTTCTGGAAAAAGTTATTCCGGTCACTTAATATCTGACATGTCTTCTTCAGAAAATTCTGTACCAGTTCCCCACGGCAGGAACCGGATGTGTCAATAGCTATGGCAAACTCCCTGATCTTATTGGTATTCTTATATTCTAACGGTTCCACCAATGGCATATTTCCATATTGAGACAAACCATAGGTGTAATAGATGTAATCAAATTCGTCATCATTGATCTGTAAATCTTCGCCCATAACCATAAAGCGACGAAGGAAATCCGAATAATCGATCCGCTCTCTGGTTGCTTCCTCCAGTCCTTCTTCCAGACTTTCCGACTGGTTCTTGTCACTGGAAAAGCTTTTCAGATCAGCTTTGATACGTTCGCTGATCTTCTTCCATTGTTCCAGGGATATCTCCAGTGCAGGATCCTTCTCCCAAAAAACATGTTCATCCTGGTGAAAAAGCTTATGAAGCAGTTCCTGCTCTTTGGTGGAGGGTTCTTCCACCAAAAACAGTTTGTACAACTTCTGCGCAGTCAATCCTCCTGCCCGGTCCTTCAGATTTTGAAGTTTCTGCCGCTTCTCTTCATCATGCTTTGAACTTACATGATACAGATCCAGTTCCAGAATGATCTGTTCCACAGCAATGTCTGCTGCGAAGTCCCATGCCTGGCTTTTACGTTTTTCATATTGATAAGGGTGGTGAAACACCATATGAAACAGAATGTGAAGATATAGTCTTGTGATGCTGTGCTGGTCGTTTTTGTATTTTCTGATCACCAGCACAGGATCATATAAGATTTGCTCACCATTACAGGCAATCATGCCTGTGCCGGGTCTTGATGCCCATTCCAGATTGGATAAGGCCACCTCCAGAAATCTCAGGTTCATCAGCAAGGTGTCCCGAGATATCCGGATAATATGTGACGCTGTTTGTTCAATTTTCTGCTGCTTTACATCTACTGTCATTTTTAGGAACCCATAGTAAAGTAGTCAACCGACCTGTCAAGCTCGCCTGCCTGCTTTTCCATTGCAATACAATATTCATCTACCTGTTTAACACTATCCAGAATCTGTCCTACATTCTCCATCATCTGACTATGATTCTTGGCATTTTCTTCTGTAATATGCTTCAGTTCGCGAACATTCTCAACAACTTTTTCTTTATAATCCGATAAAGCCTCAGCCTTGTCGGATATAGCCTGAATCTGTGTCACGGACCGGCTGATATCCTTACTGTGTTCTTCATACTTCGCGCGGGTTTTTTCGATGCTGTCTTTTTCTTCCAAAATGAACTTCTGTACCTGTTCCATCATTTCAACAGACTTTTCCGACTGCTCGTTGATGGTCTGAGATAATGTTCTGATCATCTCAGCACCGTTTGCACTTTGTTCGGCCAGCGTTCTGATTTCCTGTGCCACCACAGCAAATCCTCTTCCCTGCTCTCCGGCTCTGGCCGCTTCGATGGAAGCATTGAGAGAAAGCAGATTGGTCTGTTCGGAGATACTCAATATCAGTTCCACAGCCTGGTCGATCTGTGCGATGGAATCATTGGTAGAATGAATCTGCTCTGCGATGGTTGCAACCGCTCCCACAGAATTCTCACTGTTTTCCCGAATAATCCCCAGATAGGCATTTGCCTCGTCATTGGTTCTCATCATACGTTCCGCACTATGATACAATTCCTCAGCACTGCCATTGATCTCATTCACGGAGGAACCGATTTCCTGCATCTGACGGTATATTTTTACCACATTTTCCTCAATGGCTGTGGAGGAAGCAGATAACTGTTCCACAGATTCGTTGATCAATTCTGCCTGTTCCGCACCGGTATGACTGGAACCGGTCACATCCTGTACACTGCCAACCAGCTCCTCTGCACCGTTTTTAACGCCGCCGATAATATCAGCTAAGCGTTCCTGGGTAAGGTCGTAGGCATCCACAATCTCCGAAACCTCTCTAACATTGCAACGAAAAGAGGAATGTTTACTCAGATCTCCCTTAGACAGTGCTTTGATTCGTTCACAGACTTTCTTGATCACTGCGGAAAGACGGGTACTGCAAAGCAGCACCAGCAAAACAGACACTGCAAATAGAACGAATGTGATACATACAAACAGCGTAACAAGCTGGTTCATGGTTCCCACTACACTGCTTTTCAATTGACCGGCAAATGCAACGGCCACTTCCTCGCCATTCTGTACAACCGGCATATAGTACGCATAATAACTCTGCTCGTTTGCTTCCACATGTTTATCATAATATCCGTTTGCATATAGAGCATGATCGGCAGTCAGGTCGATCCCCAAAGTAATCTCCCTGATTCTGAAATCATTTTCATTCTTAATGGAAGTGGTGCATGGAATCCCCGGTGCAATAATGGCAAGTTCAATGCCGGAATCTTTTAACCCATCGATATAATTATAATAATCGGAGGCATTCATGGCAGTGACCCCATTATCCTCACAGTAACTTCGCAGATTCTGTGCGGCAACACGCAAAGTGTTCTCTTCGCTGCTCTCCAGATTATTTCTGATCACGGTAATAGCCACAATACTAAAGATAAGTAGCGAAATCAGAAGCGGAATCAGCCCGATAATGACCACAAATCCGAACAGACTAATCCCTTTTTTCTTGTTGTTCACCACTTTTTCACGTTTTTGCTTTTTGGTCTGTGCCTTCTCCATTACATTGTCTGTTGCTTTGTCAGTTTTCTTCTTCTGTAACACTTTAATCATGCCGTTTACACCCCTTTTTCATAGCAACTGTATAAATATTGTATACAAAGATATTGTACAAAATATTGTGGAAAATAGCAATGCTGACGGGCTATGTTCTGT
>CALZKI010000046.1 GCA_945787995.1 uncultured Lachnospiraceae bacterium
AGAGGAGATGAGGAAACGTGAGAATCTTAGATGAAGTAGCTGGTGCAAAGACAATTGGAATTAGCGGACATATTCGTCCTGATGGGGATTGCGTGGGTTCCTGCCTCGGTATGAAGCTTTTTTTGGAAAAGGCAATGCCGGAGGCAAAGGTAGATTGCTATCTGGAGAAGCCGGCAGACTTCTTTTCCTGTATCAAGGGATTTGATCAGATCAAAACGGAAGCCCCGGCAGAAATGAAATATGACGCATTTATCGTATTGGACAGTGTTCCCCAACGAACCGGATTTGCTGAACCGCTTTATAACAGTGCACGGAAAAAAATCAATATCGATCATCATATCAGCAACAAAGGCGGTTCCGATGCAGACTGCATTATTGCGGATGCAAGTTCCTCCTGTGAAGTGGTGTATGATGTCATTGACAAAGATTTGCTGGACAAGGATATTGCATTGGCCATCTATGTGGGAATCATTCATGATACCGGTGTGATGCAGTATTCCAACACAAAACCGAAAACACTTCGCACGGTAGCTGATCTGCTAGAGTTCGATTTTCCTTTTTCCCGCATCATTGATGAGACTTTTTATGAAAAGACATTTGTACAGAATCAATTGCTGGGAGAAGCATTGCTGGGAAGTTCACTGCATCATGATGGTCGTATCGCGGTAAGTATCGTGACAAAAGAACTTTTGGAACGTTATCATGCCACTTCCATGGATTTGGAAGGGGTTGTAAACCAGCTGCGCCTGACCAAAGGGGTGGATGTAGCCATTTTCTTATATGAATTGGAGCCCGGTGTATATAAAGCAAGCCTTCGTTCTACGGAGGCAGTTGACGTGGCAAAAGTCGTGGTAGAATTTGGCGGCGGCGGTCATGTGCGCGCTGCAGGAGCTACATTGCCCGGTGATCCGGAGGCATCCGTTCAGTTGTTGATTCGGGAAATCTTAAAGCAGATGGATGGAAAATAATCAACGCGTCTTTTATTCAGCTATTTCGGAATTGTGTTCTTGTCAAGGTCTGTATGTCTGCAATAGACATATAGGTTTTAGGCGCAGGTGCACAATTCCGAAATGGCCTAATTGATTGCCAAATACGGAGAAGACTATGTATCACGGAATTATCAACGTATATAAGGAGCGAGGCTTTACTTCTCATGATGTGGTTGCTAAGCTTCGGGGAATTGCAGGACAGAAAAAAATAGGACATACAGGTACGTTGGATCCGGATGCGGAGGGAGTGCTTCCGGTTTGTCTGGGGGCAGCCACTAAGCTGTGTGATATGCTGACTGACAAATCCAAGGAGTATGAGGCAGTTCTGAAACTGGGGATTGTAACAGATACACAGGATACCACGGGGACGGTTTTGGAACAGCATCAGGTGCAGGTGACGGAAGCACAGCTTGAACAGGCGATGCAAGGTTTTATTGGAGCCTACGACCAGGTTCCACCCATGTATTCTGCGTTAAAGGTGAATGGAAAAAAGCTTTATGAACTGGCCCGAGAAGGCAAAGTGGTGGAGCGAAAGGCAAGGCCTGTAGAAATCTATTATCTGGATATTCTGGAACCCTATCAGCAGTCCACGAATGAAATTAAGATACGGGTGGGTTGCAGTAAGGGAACCTATATCAGAACCCTGTGCCACGACATTGGTGCAGCATTGGGCTGTGGCGGTGCCATGGCTTATTTGCAGCGTACAAAGGTAGGCGCTTTTACCCTGGACAAGGCATATACACTGGCACAACTACAGGAGATGAAAGAACAGGGAACGCTTGACAGCGCGGTAACTCCTGTGGAGGACTTTTTTGCTCACTTGCCCAAAGTGGTGGTAAAAGATTCGGCTAGAAAGCTGGTACAGAATGGAAATGTGTTGCCGGAAACTGCACTTGTGCAGAGTGAGTCTGAGGAAAAAGGATGGTTCAGGGTATACGACTGTGATAATCGCTTTTATGGCATCTACCAATATATAGAAGAAGACCATTTGTTCAAGCCGGAAAAAATGTTTTTCCTGTAAGACATAAGAAAGATCAGAAATACCGGAACGGGTTCGAAAAAACAATGCGTATTATTAGTGGAACGGAATATTTTCAAATAGAAGAGAGAACGGCTGTGGCGTTAGGGAAATTCGACGGGATTCATCTGGGCCACAGAGCTTTACTGAACAGAATATTGGAGCAAAAAAAACAGGGACTGTTGGCAGTGGTGTTTACGTTTGAACCGGCTCCGGCAGCTTTTTTTGCGGGAAAAAGTCTGCCTGAATTGACAACCCGTGAAGAGAAGCGGGTTCTTTTCGAAGAAATGGGCATCGACGTGTTGATTGAGTTTCCTATGAATGCCAAAACCGCGGCTACGCCACCGGAAGAATTCATCAGACAGTATCTGGCAGGGCAGATGCATATGGCATTCCTGGCAGCGGGAGAAGACTTATCCTTCGGAGACAAGGGGAAAGGCAATTGTGAACTGCTTGCTTCCTTCAGCCATGTCTATGATTATCGCATGGAAATCATAGAAAAAGTGAAATACCATGGAAAAGATCCTGCGTATCATGGAGTTGAGGTTAGTTCTACTTTATTGAGAAGCCTTGTGGAACAGGGAAAAATGGAAGTGGTCGCTGAACTGTTACTGGATGACTACAGCTTCTATGGTGAAGTGGTTCATGGAAAACAGTTGGGTCGAACCCTGGGAATGCCCACCGTGAATATCTGTCCCAAGACAGACAAATTGTTGCCCGCTTTTGGCGTCTATTATTCCAAAGTGATCGTAGGAACCGGTGAGGATACGAAGTGCTACAAGGCTATCACCAATATCGGCTATAAGCCTACCGTGGATGACACGAAGACACCGGTGGTGGAGAGCTATCTATATAATTTTCAGGGAGATTTGTACGGGAAACATATCCGGGTTCAATTGCTTTCCTACAGACGCCCGGAGATGAAATTTGAGTCTGTGGATGCGCTGAAAGCACAGATGCAGCAGGATATTCAGAGCGGACTAGCGTACCATGGGATTGGGTGAATGGTTTTCGTTGACAAGTTATTGGCGGTTTGTTATACTTCGGAATGTAATAAAAATGTAACAAAAACGTAATAATACTACCAAAAGGTAGTAGATGATAAGAGTATCTATGATGAAAAGCAAGAAAACAGTAATAATTTCATTGATTACGGCTTTGGTTTTGCCGGGCATGTATTCTAATCCTGTATTGGCTTCAGAAGTGTCACCGGATGGTATTTCGCAGGGAATCACCGGGGATACTGCAGCGACAGAGCAGCCTGAAACAACAGAGGATGCACAGGATACAGTGATTTCTTTGGATGGATTTGATGCTTATGTGAATCATCCGAATATGACGTCAGAGGTTGGTTCGGTACAGGAAGTACTGACAGAACCTGTGGGTGTAGAGGCACTTTTGCATCAGAATATGACAGAGGAAGAATATAAGCAGGCAGCAGAAGATGCTGTAGGTGCTTCCTGGGGTTACACCAATCTGGGTATTTCCAATGTGGAAGATAATTTGAATATCCGCAGCATTCCGCAGGAAGATGGTAAACTTGTGGGAAAATTGCCAAAGAATGCAGCCTGCGAGATCCTGGATGAGGCGGATGGCTGGACCCATATGAAGTCCGGTGAAGTGGAGGGTTATGTGAAAAGTGACTATCTGCTGACCGGATATGCGGCAAAGAAACGTGTGAACGAAGTGCTTAATTCTGTTGCAAGGGTTACTGCAGACGGGTTAAAGGTTCGTGAAGAACCCAACACAGACGCAGAAGTTATCACCATGGTAGCGGAAGGCGAGTCCTTGTATGTGATTGAAGAGCTTGGTGAATGGGTAAAGGTTGCTCTGGATGATCAGGAAGTGTATGTTTCCTCTGAATATGTTGAACTGGATAAGGAATTGGACACTGCGATTACCATGACAGAGGTGCTCTACGGTGTAGGCGTATCGGATGTGCGGGTAGAGCTTTGCCAGTTCGCATTACAGTTTGTGGGTAACCCCTATGTTTGGGGTGGTACAAGCCTGACAAAAGGTACAGACTGCTCCGGCTTTACAGGCAGCGTTTATAAGAATTTCGGTATGAAGATTCCCAGAACCTCCAGGGAGCAGGCAAGAGCCGGTAAGGAGATTAAGATTTCCGACGCCAAACCGGGTGATTTGATTTTCTATGCAAGAGGATCAACAATCAACCATGTTGCCATATACATTGGTAACGGTCGGGTAGTGCATGCAAGTAATAAACGTGAAGGTATCAAGACCTCTGCAATCCGATACAGAACACCTGTGAAAGCTGTAAGATTTATTCAAGATTAGGTATTTACAGAGAGCTCCTTGTGTGATATGATTTTCAAGTATGAGTTTGCCGACACTCAGAGTATGGATACTCCAACCGATTCTTAGTGTCAGGTGTATAGAAAAGAAAAGGAGATTGTAACATGATCGCAAAAGACAAGAAAACAGCTATTATTAACGAGTATGCAAGAACAGCAGGCGACACAGGTTCACCTGAGGTTCAGATCGCAGTTCTTTCTGCAAGAATCCAGGAGCTTACAGAACATTTAAAAGCTAACCCTAAGGATCACCACTCCAGAAGAGGTCTTCTGAAAATGGTTGGTAAGAGACGTGGTTTACTTGACTACTTAAAAGAAAAAGATATCAACAGATATCGTGAACTGATCGAAAAACTTGGTATCAGAAAATAATGATGATGTGAAAAGGGCGGTCTGCGGCATAAGCCGAGCCCGCCTTTTTGGCATAGAATGGAACATGTATTACAAATCGCAGGCAGAAGGCAATTCCGAGACCGCAGATAAGCAAACGAATGGATTTTTCGCGTGTATCCGGTTTTACTGTGTGGTCAATGGCAGATGAAAGATAAGGTTATATTCGTTTTTTTATCTGTAGTTTCGGTTTGAAGTATCTGCCTGTAGAAGAAAAGGAGAATGAAAATGTATAAGACTTTTTCCATGGAACTTGCCGGACGTACACTCAGTGTTGATATCGGCAGAGTTGGCAAACAGGCAAATGGTTGCGCCTTCATGCATTATGGTGAGACAACCGTTCTTTCTACAGCTACAGCAAGCGAGAAACCTCGTGATGGTATCGATTTCTTCCCTTGCAGCGTAGAGTATGAAGAGAAATTTTACGCAGTAGGTAAAATCCCGGGTGGTTTTAACAAAAGAGAAGGTAAGGCTTCTGAGAATGCTATCCTTACAAGCCGTGTTATCGACCGTCCGATGCGTCCTTTGTTCCCAAAGGATTACAGAAATGATGTTACATTAAATAACATGGTAATGTCCGTAGATCCTGCATGTCGTCCTGAATTGGTGGCTATGCTGGGTACTGCAATTGCTACATGCATCTCTGATATTCCTTTTGACGGCCCTTGTGCTATGACACAGGTTGGTTTGGTAGATGGCAATTTGATCATCAACCCCAGCCAGGAAGAATGGGATAACGGCGAACTGCAGATGACAGTTGCATCTACATCCGAAAAGGTAATCATGATCGAAGCCGGTGCAAATATCGTTCCTGAAGCAAAGATTCTGGAAGCAATTTACATGGCTCATGATGTAAACCAGACAATCATTGAGTTCATCAACAAGATTGTTGCTGAAGTAGGTAAACCAAAGCATGCTTACGAAAGCTGTGCTATTCCTGCAGAATTGTTTGATGCAATCAAAGAAATCGTTCCTCCGGCTGAGATGGAAGAAGCTGTATTTACAGATGAAAAGCAGGTTCGTGAAGAAAACATCCGTCAGATTACAGCTAAATTGGAAGAGGCTTTTGCAGACAAAGAAGAATGGCTTGCTATTCTTGGCGAAGCAATTTACCAGTATCAGAAGAAGACAGTTCGTAAGATGATTCTGAAAGATCACAAACGTCCTGATGGCCGTGCTCTTGACCAGATCAGACCTCTTGCTGCTGAAGTAGATATCATTCCTCGTGTACATGGCTCCGCAATGTTTACACGTGGACAGACACAGATCTGTAACGTATGTACACTGGCTCCTCTTTCTGAAGCACAGAAAGTAGACGGCCTTGATCCTAACATTACAGAGAAGAGATATATACATCACTACAACTTCCCTGCATACTCTGTAGGTGAGACAAAAGTCAGCCGTGGTCCCGGACGTCGTGAGATTGGTCATGGTGCCCTTGCTGAAAGAGCATTGATTCCGGTTCTTCCTTCTACAGAAGAATTCCCATATGCTATTCGTACTGTATCTGAAACATTCGAATCCAATGGTTCTACATCCATGGCTTCCACATGTTCTTCCTGTATGTCCCTGATGGCTGCAGGTGTTCCGATTAAAGCAATGGTTGCAGGTATTTCCTGCGGTCTTGTTACCGGTGATACAGATGATGATTTCGTACTGTTGACAGATATCCAGGGGCTGGAAGATTTCTTCGGCGATATGGACTTCAAGGTAACAGGTACAACAGAAGGTATTACCGCTATTCAGATGGATATTAAGATTCATGGTCTGACAAAAGATATCGTAACAGGTGCTATTCAGAGATGCCGTGATGCCAGATTATTTATCATGGACACTTGTATGAAACCTGCTATTGCAGAGCCTAGAAAAGAAGTTGGCAAATATGCTCCGAAGATCATCTCCATTCAGATCGATCCTGAGAAAATCGGTGATGTGGTTGGTCAGCGTGGTAAGACAATCAATGAGATTATTGCTCGTACAGGCGTAAAAATTGATATCACTGATGACGGAAACGTATCCGTTTGTGGTACGGAGCAGGAGATGATGGATAAGGCTGTTGAGATGATTAAGGTCATCACAACCGACTTTGAAGAGGGCCAGATCTTCAAGGGTGTGGTAGTAAGCATTAAAGAATTTGGTGCTTTCGTAGAATTTGCTCCCGGAAAAGAAGGTATGGTACACATTTCCAAGATTGCAAAACAGAGAATCAATCATGTAGAAGATGTTCTTACCTTGGGTGATAAAGTAACAGTTGTTTGCCTTGGTAAGGATAAGATGGGCAGAATGAGCTTCAGCATGAAGGATGTTGCCCAGAACTAATTCGTGCATAATCCCGGAATAAGTATCAAATAAACAAAGGCTATCCGAATGTATTATATTACAATCGGATAGCCTTTCTTTGATAAGTAGTATTTCTTGAGTTTCAAAATCACAAAAAAATTAAAGTTTCGAAAGTGTATCGCAGATTGGTTACTGAATACTGATTAATCTGCGATAAGTCAATTGCATGAAACAAAACCCCCGAGTGCTTATGCACTCGGGGGTTTGCCGCGTGAAGGGGAAACACGCTTTTTATGCTGTAACAATTTAGTAACTAAATAGCCTCGTGGAATGTTCTGCTGATAACATCAGCCTGCTGCTCCGGAGTTAATTTGATGAAGTTAACTGCATAACCGGATACGCGAATCGTGAGCTGAGGATAGTTTTCAGGATGCTTCTGTGCATCCAGAAGAGTCTCTCTGTTCAATACATTTACATTCAGGTGATGGCCGCCTTTTACTGCATAACCATCCAATAAACCAACCAGGTTTGCAACCTGTGCACTATTTGATGCCATCTTGTTATACCTCCTTATGAAATAAAAATGAGAATCATTACTAATTTCTGATTAAAGAATATCATGAGTCAAACAAAATGTCTATATGGTATATGGAATGTATGAAAAAAAGGACAATCAATATTACGAATCCAGTTCTGAATACTTCTCTTCACAGTATTTGCAACGGTAGATTTCCTTTTTCTCGTCGGAAAGAACGAAAATGTGCGGTAATTCCTGTTCGATGGAAGTGATACATCTGGGGTTTCTGCATTTGATTATGTTTTTGATTTCCTTTGGAAGAACCAATTCTTTTTTATCTACGATTTCCCCGTCCTTGATCACATTTACTGTGATGTTATGATCAATGAATGCAAGAACATCAAGATTCAACATGTTGATGTCACATTCTACCTTCAGGATATCCTTTTTGCCCATTTTGTTACTCTTGGCGTTTTTAATGATTGCAACGGTGCAGTCCTGTTTGTCTAACTGCAAATGATGATAAATAGAAAGGCTTTTGCCTGCTTCAATGTGATCCAGCACAAAGCCTTCTTCAATTTTTCCTACATTTAACATGTCTTTGTCCCTCCTATACCAGTTCCAAAAGTGTTGCGATGAGTGCCATACGAACATAGACACCGTATTGAACCTGTTTGAAGTAAGCGGCTCTGGGGTCGTCATCCACCTCTACAGAGATCTCATTTACACGAGGCAGTGGGTGAAGAATCAGCATGTCCTCCTTGGCAGTCGACAATTTCTGTTTATTCAATATATAGAAGTCTTTTAAACGAACATAATCTTCTTCATTGAAGAAACGTTCTCTCTGTACACGTGTCATATACAGCAGATCAAGGTCCGGCATGCAATCTTCCAGTTTGATTACTTCCTTATAAGGAATTTGTAATTCATTTAAGTGCTCGGTAATGTAGTCGGGTACCTTTAACTCCGGAGGGGAGATGAAGATAAAGTTGATTCCTTCATAACGAACCAATGCTTCAATCAGAGAGTGTACTGTTCGACCGAACTTCAGATCACCGCATAAACCAACAGTAAAGTTGCCAAGGCGACCCTTCAGAGAACGGATAGTAAGCAGATCTGTTAAGGTCTGGGTGGGATGTTGATGGCCACCGTCACCGGCGTTAATGACCGGAATGGTGGACTTGCTTGCGGCAACCATGGGAGCACCTTCTTTGGGGTGGCGCATCGCACAGATGTCTGCAAAGCAGGAGATTACCCGGATGGTGTCGGATACGCTTTCTCCTTTAGAAGCGGAAGAGGAACCTGCATCGGAGAATCCGATAACACTGCCGCCCAGGTTCAGCATAGCTGATTCAAAGCTTAAGCGGGTACGTGTGCTTGGTTCATAGAAGCAGGTGGCCAGCTTTTTGCCTTCGCACAAATGTGCATATTTGGGCATATTCTGTTCCATGTCGTTAGCCAGATCGAAGAGACGATCCAGTTCTTCTGTGGTCATATCAAGTGGGTTCATTAAATGGCGCATAATGTGTAGTCCTTTCTTACATAGAAAAAGAAGAGACATACATCTCTTCTTTTCAAATCACATAAATGATAATAAATCCTCTACAGTTTTTCTGCGAGGGCAAGCGGGTTCTTCGTCTGCATATCCCAATGGAATCAATGTAACAACTTCTCTGTCTTCCGGAAGTGCTATCAATTCTTCCACTTTGTCCTGGTCGAAGATTCCGAGAATAACGGTACCAAGACCATTCTCGTGAGCTGCCAAACAAAATGTCTGAGCAGCAACACCGGCATCAAACATTTGCCAGGTATCCTTTCTGGGAGTGGTAAAAGAACCATCTCTTTCGTAACCGCAACGATTTTTTATGACGGAAACCACTACAAGAGCAGGAGCGTTTTCGATAATCTTGCCGTTGCCGGGGAAAGGGGTAGTAGCTTCTGCAGCAATTTTGTTCTTCAGATCACCTTCGATAACGGTATATCTGGCAATCTGCGTATTTTTCCAACTGGGAGCAAAGGATGCTGTCTCGACGATCTGTGCAATCAGCTCGTGGGATACTGCATCGGGCTTAAATCTACGAATGCTTCTACGACCTGTAATACATTCTTTTGCTGTCATAAGAGTACCTCCTTACATATTGAAGTTATTTTACCATAGGAGGAGAGGACATTCAACGCTTGAATCGAATATTGAAAAAAGAAATCTCATAGTTTATAATGAACAAATGGAACAAGTATTCACGGACGATGTGCTCATGAGAGAGTATCAGGGAGGTAGCACATGGGATATACAGAACGCAAAAGATGGTTGTTTTTCGGACTTCCGTTTACCTTTACAAAATATGTGGTAGGTGAAGATGTTCTGACGATTCAGACCGGTTTCTTTACCACCAAAGAGAATGACTGTTATATGTATAAGATCCAGGATGTAGAGTGGGAACAGACACTGTTGGAAAGAATCTTTGGTCTTGGAACGGTAGTGTGTTTCACCGGTGACGTGACACATCCTCAGCTTCGTTTGGAACATATTAAGAATTCCAAAACCTTAAAGAATTATATTCTTGAGAACTCTGAAGCTGCCAGAATCAAACGCCGTACATTAAATACGCTGGATATCAGTGCAGACATCCATCATGACCTGGATGGAGACGGCGCCTGCGATTTGGACCACGTTCATATGGATAGTGATATGTTAGATTAATGATGTGACCCAGGCAAAGCGGTATGAAATCTTCATACCGCTTTTTATCTCGGTCAGAGATGCGCAGATGAAAATGTCGCACAAAAGTGCGACGCGCATCTCGCCGTCAATAACGCCGAGGCGTTATTGAATAAGTGGCAAATGACCTTCGTAACAAGTCGCTCAGAAATGAGGATGATTATGAATTACACAGAAGCAATGCGGTATATGGAAGAATTGTCCGGCTATGGAATCGTGCCCGGCCTGGACTCTATAAGGGAACTGTGCAGAAGATTGGGGAATCCTCAAGAGCGTTTGAGGTTTGTGCATGTGGCAGGAACCAATGGGAAAGGCTCTGTGGTAACCATGGTAACATCTGTTATGACTGCCGCAGGATATAAAGTGGGAAAATACAGTTCACCCGCTGTGTTTGAGTATCGTGAGAGGTATCAGATCGGATCAAGAATGATTTCCCAGGTCGCTTTTTGCAGTTATCTGGAAAGAGTGCGAGACTGTGCCCAGGCAATGGCGGCTGATGGTTTGCCCCATCCCACCACCTTTGAAGTAGAAACAGCATTGGCTTTGTTGTATTTTGCAGATAAGGAATGTGACCTGGTTGTGATGGAAACAGGAATGGGCGGACGTATGGATGCTACCAATATTGTGCAGACAACCCTGGTAGCGGTGTTAACATCGATTGGCATGGATCATATGGCTTTCCTGGGTGAAACCATCGATAAAATAGCGGCGGAAAAAGCGGGAATCATTAAAAACAGATGTTATGTAATATCTGCCAGACAACCGAAAGATGGGGAGAGAATGATTCGACAGAAGGCTTCTCTGGAGAAAGCCAAACTGGTTATTGGGGATGCAGGCCGCTGTAAGCAGATAAAGTATGGAATCAGAAAACAGAGTTTTACTTATGATAATCTGAAAAATGTACAGATTACATTGTCAGGAACCTATCAGATAGAAAACGCTGTGTTGGCTATTGAAACTGTCAGGGCATTGCAGAAATGCGGTTTCTCCGTAACAGAGGAACAGCTGAGAAAAGGATTCCTGGAAACAGAATGGCCGGGAAGATTTCAGGTAGTTCATAAAAAACCGCTGGTGATTATTGACGGTGCTCATAATGAGAATGCAGCCACCCGCTTAAAGGAGAGCATCGAGCAGGAGCTTACAACGGAACAAAGAGAGAACCTGATTCTGATCATGGGGGTACTAAAGGATAAAGAATATGAAAAGGTGGCTCAACTGATTTGTCCTTTTGGAAAGCATGTAATAACCTTGGCACCGCCCAACAATCCTCGGGCACTTGGGGCTTACGAATTGGCAAAGACAGTGCAGGAATTTCAGCCCGCTGTTACAGCAGTTGACAGTGTGGAGGAGGCTGTGGAAATGAGTTTTCTGCTTGCCGGAGAACAGGCTGTTGTTCTGGCCTTTGGCTCCCTGTCGTATTTGGGTAGATTGACGAAAGTATTGGAAAGTAGAAAAGACAGGAAATAA
>CALZKI010000047.1 GCA_945787995.1 uncultured Lachnospiraceae bacterium
GGGCGGGTCATAAATAAAAACAAGTCCTCTCATGCAAGCATGGAGGACTTGTTTTTATTATGACCCTGGGTGATTACATCATTCCCATTCCGCCGCCTGCCGGCATTGGGGGTTCGGGTTCTTTGATGGTAGCTACAACAGATTCTGTTGTAAGAAGTGTAGAAGCAACACTGGTTGCGTTCTGTAACGCACTTCTTGTAACCTTTGCAGGATCCAGGATACCTGCTTCAATCATATCAACGTAACGATCCTTCAGAGCATCGTAACCAAAGCCAATCTCAGACTCTCTTACCTTGTTAACAATCACGGAGCCTTCCATACCGGCATTGGCTGCAATGTGGAACAGAGGAGCTTCCAGAGCTTTCAGAATGATCTGAGCACCGGTCTTCTCATCACCTTCCAGAGTATCTACCAGTTTAGCAACTTCCTTGGAAGCATGGATGTAAGCGGAACCACCACCAAAGATGATACCTTCTTCTACAGCAGCTTTTGTAGCTGCCAGAGCATCTTCCAGACGAAGCTTAGCTTCTTTCATCTCTGTCTCGGTTGCAGCACCAACACGGATTACTGCTACACCACCTGCTAATTTAGCAAGACGTTCCTGTAATTTCTCTCTGTCAAAATCAGATGTGGTTTCTTCAATCATCTTTTTGATCTGACCAACTCTTGCCTGGATAGCAGCTTTGTCGCCTTCACCGTCAACGATAACTGTGTTTTCTTTCTGTACTTTTACAGATTTCGCACGACCAAGCATATCCAGTGTGGTTTCCTTTAATTCCAGACCCAGATCGGAGCTGATTACCTGACCACCTGTTAAGATAGCGATATCTTCCAGCATAGCTTTTCTTCTGTCGCCATAACCGGGAGCCTTTACAGCTACTACATTGAATGTACCACGCAGTTTATTGACGATCAGAGTGGTAAGAGCTTCACCTTCCACATCTTCAGCAATAATCAGAAGTTTTGCACCGGACTGAACAATCTGCTCCAGAACAGGAAGAATTTCCTGAATGGAAGAAATCTTTTTATCTGTAATTAAGATGTAAGGATTGTCAAGAACAGCTTCCATCTTATCCATATCTGTAGCCATGTATGCGGAGATATATCCTCTGTCGAACTGCATACCTTCAACAAGATCAAGCTCTGTCAACATGGTTTTGCTTTCTTCGATTGTGATAACACCATCTCCGGTAACTTTTTCCATAGCGTCAGCTACCAGCTGTCCTACTTCTTCGTCGCCTGCGGAAATAGCTGCTACTCTCGCAATGTGCTCTTTACCGTTTACCTTGGAGCTCATTTTTGCAATTGCATCAACTGCTGCATCAGTAGCTTTCTTCATACCTTTTCTTAAGATGATCGGGTTAGCGCCTGCAGCCAGATTCTTCATACCTGCATTTACCATAGCCTGTGCAAGTACTGTAGCTGTTGTTGTACCGTCACCTGCTACATCGTTTGTCTTGGTAGCAACTTCTTTTACCAGCTGAGCACCCATATTTTCAAAGGAATCTTCCAATTCGATTTCTTTGGCAATTGTTACACCATCATTTGTGATGAGGGGAGCACCGTAGGATTTATCCAGTACTACGTTTCTGCCTTTTGGTCCAAGTGTTACTCTGACAGTATTTGCAAGTTTGTTTACACCGGCTTCTAAAGCTTCTCTTGCTTCAGCGCCATATTTTAATTCTTTTGCCATAATTATGACCTCCATTTCCTATTTTCTAGATACTTTCAACACATTTGGAAGAATATTTTTCCAAAAAAGAAGATTACTTCAGCTATCTGTTTTATTCAATCACTGCAAGAATATCGCTCTGTTTTACAACGATGAATTCCTCTTCTTCGATCTTTACATCTGTTCCTGCATATTTGGAATAGATAACCTGATCGCCGACCTTAACTTCCATTTTTACTTCCTTGCCGTCAACCATTCCGCCGGGTCCCACAGCAACAACTTCTGCCTGCTGAGGTTTCTCTTTGTTCTGTCCCGGAAGAACGATACCGGATTTGGTTGTCTCTTCAGCAACTAACTGTTTCAATACGACTCTGTCACCTAAAGGTACTAATTTCATATCTAAAGCCTCCTTATATAATAAAAAATATTTATTAACCTTGTTTGTTAGCACTCTTTTCTTCCGAGTGCTAACATCAAATGTTATCTTATTGTCTTCTGACCGTCTTTGCAAGCGGTATAATCGCGTATTTTATTATATTTCCTTTTATTTTCTTTTATTTTCTCTTCTTTTCTCTCTTTTTCTTACTTTTGGTACTTTCTGGTGATTTTATACTTTTTTAAGAAAAGAACGAAGCACTCCCAAACACGTCCTTTGTGAAATACTTCGTTCTTCTTATCAGTTCCGTTACCTCTATTTAGTTTTTCTGCCCTGCAGGCTCGTTTCTTCCGGGTCGTTTTGCTTTCTTCTCCAATTGATCAACGTTCCTTCCGGGTCTATATACTAGCCCCTCTTCTCCAGCCGTTCTCTGTATCCCGGTGCATTCTTTATTTCCAGTTTATTCCGAAACATCTCATATTCTGCATCTGATAACAAATCTTCCAGATGCTGCTCCACATTGCTTTTATAGATTACGCCGCAGGCAACAGAAGGTGACAGAATAGCATCTTCCGATGCCAGGCAGGCCGCCTGCACTCTCCGGGCAAATTCCTCTGCCTCGTTATCCTCAGCCATAGGAATTAAGGTGACAAACACATCGCCGTCAACGCGACCGACTACATACTCCGCTTTACTCTCAGTGCGAATAATGTTGGCAACCAGGCGGATCAGCCTGTCACTTTCTTCGTCACCGAAATGATCATTCACATACTTCCAGTCATTGATATTGATATTTACCACACCTACCGGAATGATTTCCGCACGATCGATAATACCCATACGTTTTTCGAAATACAGTTTATTGAAAACCCCTGTTAAAGGATCCAGCTTTTCACTATGGATTCTGATCTGCTGCTGGGTTTTTTCCTTGTCCTCCAACTCATCAATATAGAGAGAAGATTCTGTGAACAGATAAGTCTGTTCTCCCAATCTTTCCAAAAGAGCCACCAACTGATCCAGCATCAGATCGAAGATTACCTTCCCCGAATCTTCTACATCGTCAAATCTGCAATACAAATGTCCCACCGTACGATCACAGACTCTCACCTTTCTCCCCGGATTCGCTACCACGTCTCCGTTAAAATTACTGAAGTCGCCGGTGGAAATAAGCCTCTCTCCATGTCTGTCCGTCAATAGAATTTCTACGCCGCAAGCCTTGGTAAAGGCCTTAAAATATTCCGTCAGGTTTTCAACAGGAAATAACTTATCCGGCGCATAATTCTTAATATTATCCTTGATTCTCTTTTCAAAAGGGATTGTTTTGTAAGCCATGGGCTTTCCATCCTTTCCTGCTATCAATTCATACAAAAATACTCATTGCATGATTGACGGTCAAATAACTACTCTTCCATATTTTGATTATCACGATCAATGTATCTGGTAAAAATTCTTCTTGTAATCTGCTTTGGTAAAATGCCATCCAGAGGAAGACTAGTTTCCTTGGGCTCCTCTTCAGGCACCTTTTCTTCAAAAGTTTCCGTCATTGCTGCATCATGGGCAGTTTCCGCGGAAACCGGATTCTCAAATACTTCCGAAGTCATCACAACATTAGACTCCGTAGTCTTAACACTGTCCTCGGCAACTGCCGTTTGCGGGGATTCCTCAACGATGGTTGCTTCTTCCACCGAATCTACCAAAACTGCTTCTGATTTTTTCTTTCTTTTCGGCGTTTCCGTTTTCTTCTCTGTTCCGGACATGGAAACATAACTCCTGTTATCCTTCTTTTCTACCACCACGCCGGAGATACCGGAGATAAACTTACTAAACTGGTTGTATCCGTAGTTCTTGAAGTTAAAATTCTCGAAACGTTCGTGCACCTTATTGCTAAGTGCCCCCATCTCCATCTCGCCTTTTTTCAGGCATTCCAGAATATAGGCAACCACCACATTTTCGTCACAGGCAGAGGTATTCATAGTAACATACAGGGAAGTGTCCTCCTGAATAACCTGAAAATCTTCCATGCTCTCAATAAACTTGCGAATAGTGGTAAATCCATAGTTTCGTTCATCAAAATCGGAATATCTTCTCTGCAAGGTGCTTTTTATACCGCCCAGACCGGCCTTTTCGTTCTGCCGGATCAGTTCCTCTATGGTTCTCTTGATTTCCTCAATACTTGTAATGGTATCCCCTTTATCCTCTTTGCTGTGGGAACCTTTTGCGCTCTTTGCTGCTCTTACAGCCAGTTCTTCACTGAAAATCTTCTCCAGATTCTTAAACTCGGTGCAGGCTGCTTTCAAGGTTTTTGACGCCTGCCCGGAACCCATACCAATGACTTCCATACCCGCTTCACACAGACGATTGACCAATCGTGTATAGTCACTGTCATTGGAGACAATACAGAATCCATCTACATTTTTGTTGTAGAGAATATCCATAGCGTCAATGACCAGCATAATATCTGCTGCATTCTTTGATTTTGTGTAGTGCGGCTGCTGGATCGGAACAATAGCATACTGTAATGCCTTTTCATTCCATTCCTTCATATTAGAAGAGGTAAAGTCACCATACATTCTTTTATATGTCACATTACCGTAATTTTTGATCTCATCCAGAATATTATCCAAATATTTAATATCTGCGTTCTCTGCATCAATCAGAAGCGCATATCTTTTTTCCATATCAAACCTCTGTCAGTTGAATCATTTTCTATAGATCCGCCGTTCCATAATATATGAATCGAATCCCTTTTCATTTTAGCTACATATAAGTCAGTATAGCACAATCCCTTCCCTGTAGGGAATTGTTTTATGACGTAGTTCTGCTACTTTCTTTCACATAAGTCAGCAAGGCATTGGCAGCCTTTGACAGTGTGCGGTATTTTTTTGTCAAAATGGCCACATAGGAATATACCTCCGGATCAGCGATCCTCTTTAGCGACAGATTCTTTCCTGCCAGTGTGTTGGAAACAGACTCCGGTAGGATTGCCGCTCCCACCCCCTGCTCCACCAGATACATGGAACTGATCAAAGGTGCATATTCACAGAAAATATTGGCAGTCATATCTTTTGCCAGGAACCAGTTCTCTATTTCCCGTCGTCTGGATTTGATAGCAGGTACGATCAGTTCCTCTTCTGCCAACATGGAAAGAGGCACCGAATCCTCCTTTCGTGCAGCAATCGGGCTATCCTTATGCACCAGAACGCACCAGGGTTCCTTCCGAATGCGGGTTCCATCAAACTGTTCCTGATCATAAGGTTCTCTCACAATGGCAAAATCCAGAAGCCCTTTCTCCAACCGATCTATTACCTCATCTGAGTTTCCGCTCCAGATATCATAATGCACCTCCGGATACAGAGCCTTGAATCCGGCAATGAACTTTGGCAGTAAAGTACTGGCAATGGTCTGGGTAACTCCGATATAAACAGTCCCGGACATGCCCTGCTTCATGTCGTCTATCTCCAGTCTGGTTCGCTCCACCAGGTCCAGAATATGCTCTGCCCTTTCCTTTAAAAACAGGCCTTCTTCTGTCAATTCCAGTTTTCTGCTGCCGCGGATAAACAAAGGCGTCCCCAGTTCCTCCTCCAGTTGCTTCATCTGTCTGCTTAAAGGTGGCTGTGCCATGAGAAGCTTCTCCGCAGCCCTGGTAATATTCTGTTCCTCTGCTACCACCAGAAAGTAGTGTAATACCCGAATGTCCATAATACTCCCTTGTTCTGAGCGACTTGCCGCAGAAAGGCAATGTTTCTGTTCCTATTATTGTGTTTATTTCTTTATCTTCGCTTGCTTTCTTGGCAAAAAGCCTTCAAAAATAAACATATCATAGTGGGCTTTCATTTCATCCAGTTCCTTCTGGCTGCGGATGGTCCAGGCCACAGACTTTGTATGATACACAATCTTGCATATCTGTCTGGAGAGATTCTTATAGTCCTCATGATTGTAGGCGATGAAATCAGGTTTTGTAAGCCAGTTCAACAAAAGATTCTGCAGCAGGAAATACAAAAATCCCTTGTATTCCCCTCTTTTCACAAATGCTTCGGACAACTGCCCTCTGATCACATCATTATTGAAACGTCGATACCAGGAAAGTCCGAGGGGGTTGAAGGATTCAATACAGTAGGCACCTTTGTACTTCTTCAGCATATCGTTGACGATGGGACACAATGTGATGTCCATCCACTCGATTTTCAGTTCGATGATAAGCGGTACTTTTCCGTCAACCATTTCCAGAAATTCCTGAAAAGTGGGAATCTGCTCCTTGGTATCCAACAAACGGAACTCCTTCAGTTCCTCCAAGGTGTAGTCGCACACTTTTCCTTCCACACCACACATTCTTTTTAGCGTAAAGTCATGGAATACAACGGGCACTTTGTCTTTGGACAGTTGAACGTCCAGCTCAATACCGAATTTGTTGGCCACCGCCTTTCGAAATGCCGCCATGGAATTTTCAGGTGCCTCCGACTCATTGTTATGAAGACCTCTGTGAGCAAAGTCATAGCCCTTAAAAGGGGTCCAGTCAGGTTTATGAAGTCCCCTTGGCTTAATAGCCAACAGATACAATAAAATCAGAACAAGTATTACAATTCCAACAATCATAAATGGATTCACGTCAATTTACCTCTTTCAAAAATTAGTCCTCAACATCAAAGTTTTCCAGGATGCTTTCCTTTTTCATGGGTTTGGAATCACCATGCCTTACCTGTGTCATGGTAAGAAAAGCAATGATCATGAACACAAAAGCGTAAGGGAATAAGGTTTTATAGGATACATACTCCAACAGGAAGCCGGATAAAATAGGGGTAAAAATCTGTGCCGCCATAGAGAATGTATAAT
Organism: uncultured Lachnospiraceae bacterium; assembly: GCA_945787995.1. Taxonomy (GTDB): domain Bacteria; phylum Bacillota; class Clostridia; order Lachnospirales; family Lachnospiraceae; genus Acetatifactor. Next base: position 6,879 of record CALZKI010000047.1, read on the forward strand.
AGGTACCTGTGTACTTTCCGATGTCCCCCTCCTTACTCATCTCCACTACCATGGGATAGGAGTTCACGCTGATTGCCGCCCAGCCTACACCGATCACTGCGAAGGCTATGTTAATCCAACTCTGATATGTAGGGCAGAAAAAAGCTGCCAGATAACAAAGAGTCATCAAAACGATACCACCTAGAATGGTCTTCTTTCTTCCGATTTTAGAAGAAATCATGCCGATAGGCAGATAACTGAGAATGGCCGCAACCGTTGCAACCATAAGGCAATTGGCAAAGCCACCACCTTCCAGCTTCCATACCACCTTGGTATAGCGGGAAAATGCTGTGGTCACTGCATTATAGGCGGTAAACCACAAGAACACGGAAGCCAGCAGGAAAAGCATACTGCGCTTCACATCTGCAGGCATGGTTTTCGCTGTTGTATCTGCAGAAGCATCCGCTTCTGTTTCGGCAGAAGAAGCGTTCGCGGAAGCTTTGTCACCGGCTTCTCTTCCTCCAAAAACCTTTTCCTCTTCAGCTACCAGTGCTTTCACCTTACGCTCGTTGATGGTAATCACCAGGACGCCCACACAAACCACCATCAAAGCAGCAACGCTGACAAACAAAGGCATGTAATCCGGGGTTTCTCCTTTGCCAACCAGTAACTTGATCATAATCAGGGCATACACACCACCCACTGCTCCCATCAGGTTAATGACCGCGTTGGCCTTGGAACGAAGAGGCGCAGGAGTCACATCCGGCATCAGGGCAACCGCCGGAGAACGATAGAGTCCCATGGAAACAAGAGCGCCGAACAAAGCCACCAGGAAAAGCACCAGATTCGCTTTCCCGTCTGCCATCGGAAGCAGCAAATAGAAGATAACCGCCAAAACGGTGCCTACCACAATAAATGGCATTCTTTTACCGAATCGGGTGTCCACTTTATCGGAAAAAGCACCAAAAACCGGAAGCAGAAACAGTGCCAGCACGTTGTCGGCTGCCATCAATGCACCCGTTACCGTTTCTCCCAACCCAAAGGTATTCTGCAGAATCAGCGGAATAATGTTGTCATAAGTCTGCCAGAAGGCACAGATAGACATGAACGCCAGACCTACCAGAAAAGTTCTCTTATAATTCAGTTTCATATTGTCTCCATTTCGCCGCACCCACGAGCGGTCTTTTGCAGTGTATTTACCCGTTCTCATCATATCATTCTGTGGAAATGCATTCAACCGTAAGATGATCGGATTCTTGACTTAATGATTCCTTGGATCATGCATTTTCATCCTCTATGGATGTTGAAAACAGCAAGGATTTGTGTATAATAGACGTGTATGCCCTGAAACAGGGCTTTTTGAAACGCGACGCAAATGCGGCGCAGGATATCGTAATATGATATTCTTGATTTCGGTATTGTAAGCTGTAGTTTTGCAAATAGAAAGGTCAAGGTTTATACAATGATTCAAGCATGCAATGTCACATATCGTGTAGGAAAGAAAGCTCTTTTTGAGGATGTAAACATCAAATTTACTGAAGGAAACTGTTACGGATTGATCGGCGCCAACGGTGCAGGCAAATCTACATTTCTGAAGATTCTGTCCGGAGCCCTGGAAACCACAAACGGTGATATCGTTATCACTCCCGGCCAGCGTCTTTCCGTATTGGAACAGGATCACTTTAAATATGACGCATACCCGGTTCTGGATACGGTTATTATGGGTAACCAGAGACTGTATGACATTATGAAGGAAAAGGATGCCATTTATGCAAAGGAAGATTTCACAGACGAAGACGGTATCCGTGCTTCTGAACTGGAAGCAGAATTTGCCGAAATGGATGGCTGGGATGCGGAAACCAATGCTGCCATGCTGCTAAACGGACTTGGCATTGAGACCGAGCTGCATTACTGTGGGATGGATACGCTGGATGGTAACCAGAAGGTAAAGGTACTGCTTGCCAAAGCACTTTTCGGCAACCCGGATATCCTTCTTCTGGACGAACCTACTAACCACCTGGATTTAGATGCTATCGCATGGCTGGAAGAATTCCTGATTAATTTTGAAAATACTGTTATTGTTGTATCCCATGACCGCTACTTCTTAAATAAGGTATGTACCCATACTGCAGATATCGACTATGGCAAGATCGAACTGTATGCCGGCAACTACGACTTCTGGTATGAGTCCAGCCAGCTGATTTTAAAGCAGCGTAAGGAAGCCAACAAAAAGAAGGAAGAACAGATCAAGGAATTGCAGGAATTTATTTCCCGCTTCTCTGCTAACGCTTCCAAATCCAAACAGGCCACTTCCAGAAAACGTGCTCTGGAAAAAATTGAACTGGATGACATCAAGCCTTCCAGTCGTAAATATCCATACATTGATTTCAGACCCGACCGTGAGATCGGTAATGAAGTGCTCACTGTAGAAAATCTGTCCAAGACAGTGAACGGTGTCAAGGTTCTTGACAACATCTCTTTTATCGTTGGTCATGATGACAAGATTGCCTTTGTAGGCAGCAACGAGATTGCCAAAACGACCTTATTCCAGATTCTGGCCGGTGAGATGGAGCCGGATGAAGGTACCTACAAATGGGGCGTAACTACTTCTCAGGCTTACTTCCCCAAGGATAATAACGCAGAATTTGATAACGACTATACCATTTCCGACTGGCTGATGGGATATTCTCCCGTAAAGGATATCACCTATGTCCGTGGTTTCCTGGGCAGAATGCTTTTTGCCGGTGAAGACGGCGTCAAACGAGTTCGTGTCCTCTCCGGTGGTGAAAGGGTTCGCTGCATGCTTTCCAAGATGATGATCAGTGGTGCCAACTGTTTAATCTTTGATGAGCCCACAAACCATCTGGATATGGAATCCATCACTGCCTTAAACCAGGGTATGATGAAATTCAAAGGCGTAGAGCTGTTCTCCTGTCACGACCATCAGGTGGTACAGACTACCGCAAACCGCATTATGGAAATCCTGCCCGACGGAACACTGATCGATAAGATCACAACCTACGACGAATATCTGGCAAATGATGAAATGGCAAGAAAACGTACTGTATATACAAACAGTAACGACGAAGACAACAACTGATCATGAGAGCAGTTGATCTTCATACACACACCAATAAATCCGACGGTTCTTTTTCCCCTTCTGCATTGGTGGAATTGGCGGCACAAAAGAACCTGGCAGCCATAGCCATTACAGACCATGACTCTGTTGACGGATTGGATGAAGCTATGGCAGTTTCCGGAAAATATGCTGTAGAAGTGATTCCCGGTATTGAATTTTCTACCTGCTACGGTAAACAGGACGTGCATATGGTTGGACTTTTTATTGACCACCATAAGGAATCCTTTACCAAAGAATTGGATAGCTTTATCGAATCCAGAACCGGACGAAACATGGCAATGTGTGAAAATCTCCGGGCAGCGGGAATCGATATTACTTACGAAAAGCTGATAGAGGCATTTCCCGATTCTGTGCTGACCCGTGCACATTACGCCAGATATTTATATGACCGGGGTTACGTCAAAAGCATTCCCGAAGCCTTTGACCGCTATGTTGGTGACAGAACCAAATATTTTGTCCCCAGAGAAAAAATAACCCCTCAGGCCTCCATCCGGATGATCCTGCAGGGAGGGGGGATTCCGATTCTGGCGCACCCGCCTCTGTATCATATGAGCAGTGAGCGTCTGGACAAGCTGGTGGCTGATTGTAAGGAAGCCGGTCTTGTGGGAATCGAAGCGCTTTACAGTTCCTACAACGGTGCGGATCAGCGGGATATGCGGAGACTTGCGACCAAATATGACTTGCTCTTAAGTGGAGGCTCCGACTTCCACGGAACCAATAAACCCACTTTGTCTCTTGGTAACGGTTATGGTAAGTTATTTGTTCCGGAAGAGATTCTGGACAGGCAAAAGGAGTATCTGCGCAACAGAAACAGATAAGTACCAAAAAGCATTGATGAACGAACCCCACAGATGAGGCATCACATGAAAATATTATTTACAGATTTAGACGAAACACTGCTAAACGAAAACAGCAGTGTTTCTCCACGTACAAAAGAAATAATTGACAGATTCACAAAAGAGGGGAACATCTTTGTCCTCTCTTCCGGCCGTTCCTTGGACAGTGTCAAAGAAGTACAGGAGAAGGCCGGACTCTTCTATCCGGGCATGTATCTGGTAGCCTATAACGGCTGTCTGATCTACAGCTGTGATGAAGACAAAAACATTCTGGAATATCGCCTCCCCTTCTCTACTGTAGATTATCTTCAGGAGGCGGCAACTCGGGCAGGTATTCATATCCAGACCTACACAGATCATGAGATTGTAGCGTTGGAAAATGACGAGCATGTACAGTTTTATAAAAGACGCATTCATCAGAACCTGATTCTTACAGATCGGTTTACTTCTGTGTTGACCAGGGAACCCTGCAAAATGCTGGCAATCGACATCCATGATCCCAAAAAGCTGGAAAAATTAGGCGCCGATCTTGCCCACTGGAATGCATCCCACGGCGTACAAACCTTTTTCTCCAATCCCTATTTACTTGAATTCATTGATATCAGAGCCGGAAAAGGCAGTGCAGTGAAATATCTTTGTGAACATCTTGGAATTGACATTGCAGACTCTTATGCAGCCGGCGACCAGGAAAATGATATCTCCATGCTACAGGCTGCAGGTTGTGGAATTGCCATGAAAAATGCAGTTCCACAGGTGCTTCGGATTGCCGATGCCGTCACCCAATACGACAACACCGAAGACGGGCTGGCAAGATATATCGAGAAATATATCTTGTAGG
>CALZKI010000048.1 GCA_945787995.1 uncultured Lachnospiraceae bacterium
CGGTAAAGCACCATATCGCCTTACCAATTCATGAACCATCTGAAGAGAACACCGACGGGCATGCTTCCCGGTATGCTCCGCTCCGGTTCTTGAAGTGTCTCGATGACCGGTCTTTGCCAGAACCGAAAGCACCACAAGCAATACTGCCAGGAACCAGAAACAATCGGCAAACAGAAACTTCTGAAGCAGTCCGCCGAAATACCTGAGTCGCTCCCACAATATCCCCATATCAAAGAAATTATTGGCAGCCTGTCCGCCCCTTTGTCCACTGAACATATGGGAAGGATAAGCCGGATAGAACAAGTAGGCCACTCCGAAGGTACCTGCCATAACCAGGCCATATTGCACCACTTCCGAGAACTTTCTTTTGATAATCAGCCGATAGCAGCAAAATGCAGCTGCCATAAAAAAGAGGAAAAGGAAGTAATAATACTGGGTCATAAATCCCAGGAAGGTGCACACTGCAAGGGGAAGCCAAAAGGATTTTACTGTGAGTTTGTCCTCATCCATATTTTTCACATGAAGAATGGCAGCCCACAAAACAAACACCGTCAGAAGGGCATACATCCGGATCAGGGTAACGGAAGAAAGCCCTGCCGGCGACAAGCCATACAAAAGCATCACAAAGGCACTGTACCCTGCAATTTTCCCCTTTTGAGAATCCCTATCACAGGATTCGTTGCCGGAGAACTCGCTTTGCCTGTCCGCGATTTTCCGAAGCACCGTCTTAGCCAGCACAAACAGAAGAACCAGGCAGCCAAAATATGCCATCAGATTCACACTTAATCCATGCCACTTGGACAGGGTGGCCGGGAAAAGCGATTCCATGGTGTGCACCGCAAAATAATAAAGGGGAGGATGCACGTCCCAGGACTGCACCTGTTTTACCAGTCCGTATGAGAAGCCCTCACCGGGTAACACCGTATATTCTCCGGCCAGTTCTTCCCTTGACATCCATTTCCCGTCTTCCACAAAGAAGCCCTCACTCCTTGCCGTACTGTACAGGGTATAGTATTCATCCTCATGAAAACCGGCTTTCTGCACGCAAAAATAGAATGCGGCACCCATGCAAAGCACCAGCAGCAACAGGAAAAAGATATTTTGTTTTTCTTTCATCCATACCTTCATGTTCATTGAATACATTCTGTATCCTGTCTTTTTTCTCAACATCAAAGCCGCTTCACCTTCTTATGCAGGCTTCGAACCGCTTTGGGGGCTACTGTAAGAAGCAGCAAATACACTCTATTCCTGCCGGTCAAATAGGGATTGGTGAGGGTGTCCTTCCAATGCGTTCTCAGATATTTTTTAACCGCCACATAAAAAGTATCCGTATCCACCATGCGGGATACAGGAATGTGCAGCATATAATCCAAACGCTGCACCAGATTAAATCGAATGGCCCGGGCATGTAATTGAGGATAATCCCGATCCACGATTTCCTGCACCATATCACCGTTGTTTACAATATCCGTAAATACTCTGGAAAAATCATCCGCTGCTTTTTTTCTGGTATTGCTTCCCAGCCGATAAAACACATGATACCCCTGCATGGGCAGAATCCCCACGCCTTTTATTGCGGGAAGCAGATGTACCAGCAAATAGAAGTCCTCGTTCAGCACACCTTCCGGAAACTGCCACCCGGCAAACAGTTCTTTAGCTGTCAATTTGGTACAGAAGGAACAGTCCCCCCGGTGCATCAAAAGCTCCTCTAAAAAGGTTTTACTGTCCACAAATATTTTATCCGAAGGAGGCCTGCAGACATCCGGTCTTTTTGTCCCGTCTTCATTGATCTCATCTCTGGAAATCTGCACCATCTGCAGATCATGCTCCAGCAAATATTCCACCATCTGACGATACATATCCGGCTCTATAAAATCGTCACTGTCCACAAAACCGATGTAGTCCCCTTTTGCTTCTCTGATGCCAAGATTTCTGGCAGAGGAAGAACCCCCGTTTGGTTTATGAAATACGCGGATCCTGTCATCCGTTTCTGCCAACCGGTCACACATTGCACCGGTATGATCGGTTGATCCGTCATCTACAAGCAGAATCTCCAGATGTTTATATGTCTGACCGATAATGCTGTGTACACATTTCTCCAGACAGTCTTCTATATTGTAAATCGGTACCACCACACTGATCAGGGGTAAGTTTTCCATATCAGTCATACACTCTCCAACAAACGCTTTCCGCAAAATCATCTCTCCGTTCGCGGTGATATCACCGGTGCCACACTTAACGGACCTTCCTTGGCAAATACAATTTTGCCATTCTGTAAGTGGGCACAGAATTCCAACAGCCTGTCAGCTGCCTTTTCGGCATTCCACAGATTGGCTATGGTTTCATAGGCATTCTGCCCCACATGCTGTACCTGTTCCCAATTCTCTACCACATAAAGAACCTGTTTTTCAAACTCTTTATAGGAATCCTTATGGTATACAAAACCATTTTTCCCATGTGCAATCAGATAGGGCACTGCTCCAGCCTGTGCACTGGCAATTTCCACGCATCCGCTGTTCATGCCTTCATTGACAACAGCTCCCCAGCCTTCCAGATAATTGCTGGTAAACAGATGAATGTGACACTTCTCCATCAGTTCTCTCACCTGTTCCGGCGTACCGAAGCCATAAAAGGTAAAATTCGCCGACAGCCCCTGTTCCACCACCATCCGGCGCAGTTCTTCTTCCATCTGGCCTGCACCGATCATATGCACGTGATAGCGGAAACCCTGTTCCGTCAGTTTTCCTGCTGCTTTTACCACATATTCCGGATGCTTTAAGGGTATCATACGTCCTGCCCACACCATCTGCAGAGGTCCTGTCTCTCCGGGTTTCGTTGCATACACCAGATTTTCCTGCATAAAGGCTTCTTTTTTTGCCTCCAGTTCCCCCGGTGCATAGGCCTTGAAGGGTGGGAAATATCCCCACTTAAACATTTTGTCCGGATAGGCATGGATCAGATGAAAATCCGAAGCCACATAGGCACCTGCACAGAGCATACAAAGGTTGGTGTTCTTATAGCGAATGTGCTCCCTGTATTTTGCAAGAAGTCCTTTTGGCGAAATGGCTTTCCACTGTCCCTCTCTGTAGATTCTCTCACTAACCCGAAGGGTGGGCTTCCCGGTCTCCATTCGTTTGGTCAGAAGCCTTGTTTCTCCGGTCCAGCCGAAAATCACCACATCACTGTCCAGAATCAGCTGCAGACAGGCTTCCGGTTCCTCATAGTAGAGTCTTACATAGGGTTTCTTCGTCATGCCCGTATCCCAACCCATATTGACTCTTTCCTCTTCCATGGGCATAGTCTGCACAAAGTGGTATTCCATGCCCAGTTTTTCATATAGGCAATCAGCCAAAGGTGCCTGATGATGGTTGATAAAATTGGATACAAAGGTTACGGTCATATTTGTCCTCGTTTCTGAGCAACTTGTGGTGAAGAGGCGATGAGACGCTACATTACCTTGCAGTTGTGCTTGCGCAGATATCTTCATAGATATCCAGCAGGTGTCTGTAATTTACATCTCCATCGTGGGTTCTGTAGGCATGTCTCTTGGCATTGATGGAATACTGTCTGGCAAGCTCTTCCTTTTGGAACATTTCAATGATCCGGTCTGCCAGAGCTTCTGAATCTCCTGCAGGAAACAACATACCGTCCTGACTTTCCTCCAGCATATTGGGAATCCCCCCTACTTTTGAAGCAATGCAGGGAACCCCTAAAAGCATCGCCTCGCCCAAAGAATTGGGCGAATTTTCCAGGATGGAAGGGCAGACAAACACATTAGAACGTAAATACTGTTCTTTCATTTGCTGTGCTGTCAGTCTTCCCAGCATAACCACGTGCTGACTCAGATGATTCTGACGGATCAGCTTCCCCAGATACCTTCCGTAGGCAGACCGTTTCAATCGGTCTTTCAGGGTAGCCTTTTCCAGCAAATTGCTTCCCGCCACGTATACCATCGCATCAGGATACTGCTCCAGCACTTTGGGCATAGCCTGCAATAAGAAATGAAATCCCTTTAGGGGATAATCTCCCTGGCTCAGGAAAATGCTGTATTTCTCACAATGCCCCGGATTCCAGCTACCGCTGTAAAAAGGTGCTCTCATGGTTTCATTCATAAAATGATAGACTGCATTGGGATTGATTCGGTCCATTTCATGCATGTCGAAATCCGTTCTGCCGGTCACATGGCCGGTTAACTTTAGGGCTTCTATCTCATGCACGCCCCGCTGCTTATACTTATCCTGCTGCTGCCAGATGCTATCCTGCTTCAGCACATCACGCAAGGTGGGAATGTACTTCACACGCAAAGGTATCTTTGCAGAGTATACCTTTGCAATGGCACTGCACAATCCCTGCAAGCCGATCAGCGTACGATCCGGCCTGTTATATACCTTTACTGCCGCCAGGGTATGGGGAAACTCGGTGCCAAAGATATGAATCATATCCGGCTGAAAGGAGTCGAATATGTATTGAAAACGCTTTTCCAGACTGTGACTGTACTTTTCGGGATGATTCAAGTCTTCTTCAAATCCATAACAAAAGCAGGTTGTATTTTCTTTCAGAGCCAAAATCTGCTCGAAATCCCACATACTCTTTTCAACAGGGAAACAAATACCCAATTGTATCTCCCCTGCATTTCGACTCAACAATTTGTCTGCCAGTCCGGATAACCAGCCTTCTCTGTTGCTGTAAGGCAGATTCAGTTGTTCTGCAATCATAGGCAGCATGATATTACAAATCCAAAGTACTCTCATTACATCCTCCTTTCGGCAATTCTTTTTTCAAAGCAATCACATTGTCACTTCCATTTATCTGCAATGCAAATCTTTTTTCAGCATACTTCTATTTACGATACAGCTTCTTCTTCAGATCATTATACAGCTTCCCCCACACAGGATGGTGAGACAAATAGGTTCGAAACCCGGCCAGTGTCAGTATCATAATCGCTTTATATTTGATCAGCTGCCCTTTTGTCATGTAGGTACCGACTATCTTTTTGTGCTCCAGGGCTGATTTTTTCAAGTTACTTTTACTCTCCGAAAAACCGCCGCCTTCGTAATCCGCAATCAGAACCGGCACATACAGCAAAGCAGCCCTGGCTTTGAAAAAGCACCACAAAAACTGCTCATAGTCTGCTCTCACCTGATACTCCAAGGAAAAAGGATGTTCCGACACCAGCTGTTTCTTATAAAAACAAGCCTGATGGCAGGGAACATTTCGATAACAGCCAAAGGCATCCATGGAAGGGTTTGATGACACCATGCTGCGAGTTAACATATCATAGATATTTCCATATACGATGTCCGGTGTTTTTCCGCCATCCCTTTGGTTGCTGTCACCGTCCTGCCTATTCTTCCTGTCTATTTCATCCGAAATCGTTTGCAGCACCGTTTCCTCATGGAACGCATCCCCGCAATTCAGAAAATATACGTACTCTCCCTGTGCTTCCAGAACCGCCTGATTCATGGCGTCATAGATACCGCTGTCCTTTTTTCTCACCACGGTAATACGGGGATCATCCGGCAACAGGTTCAGAGATTCATCCACAGAACCACCATCTTTGATCACGATCTCATAGTCAGTACAGGTTTGTCTTATAATACTCTCTACTGTCCTCTGTAGTTTCTCTCCTGCATTCAGGCACACCACCAAAATACTGAATCTCACAAAAACCTCTTTCTCCGCTCTTCCTCACCTGCTCTGCGTTGTATTGCGTTTGGCATTGGAAGAAACGAATTACTCTGCGAAACAAATTACTCTACGACACATCCGACAAAATATCCACCATATCCTGGAACAGGAAACACTTGTAAGGGAGCACCAAAACCCCATCCTGATGGGCTCTCCTCAAATACAACATAAAATATAAAATGCATGCCCCAATGGCAAGAAAGCGGAACAGCTTTTTCATAACCGGCTTTTCCAAATATCCTAACAGTGCGGGAACAAATAAAATCTGACTCACTGTAAGATAATAGCCAATCCTGGACACCACCGGAATAAAGTAACAGAACAGATATAAGATCAGGGCACCCAGATTCAGGTAAAAATAGAACATGCAGTTCCTGTCTTGGGCCACTTTTTGATAGCAAACAGCAGTCAAAGCCAAAACCGCCAGGCAACGAAGCACATTGATATAACTGATTCCGTTACCCTCCAAAAATTCCGTTCCTTCGTAGGTGGGATACAATCTGACAACCAATTTCATATAGAAATTCTGGAAGAACAAAAAGTGACTGCAAAAAGCGGTTGCAAGAATTACCTGCCATTTTTTCCAGCTTCTGGAAGCAAGAAAGTATAAGGGAACGATGACCCATATGGATTTGTGAAAAGCGGCCCCGGCAACCACCAGCAGCAGAAACCTGCCCCACTGTCCTCTCAGTACGTATTTCATACTGTAAAGAGCAATGCCCAACGCCAGATAATAACGAACCGTACTAAAGCTTTGGAAATAATATCCCAAAGTCATAAACATAAAAAAGCTGAAGGGAAACTCCACACTCTGCTCATACATGGCAGAGAGGAAAAAAGCCACTGTCACAAAGCTGTATATGGCAAACACCAACAGATGGTTTTCATAGCCGGACAGACCGTATACCACGCGGCACAACAGATTAAACCCCCATTCCGTAGGCACACCGGGATCGTCGATATAAGCATCTGTGTAAAGTCGGTGCATGAATTCCACATACTTGGCATAATCATTTCCCACGTTCTGTCTTAACGCTGAAAGGCCGAACAAAATCAAGAAAACAGCTGCCAGACACAGCATACTGAAACACTGTTCCCTTGACAACGGATGCTTCGCTCCTCCCATCAACTGCCTGCCTTCTGCACCTGCAGTTCCTGCTGTATGCAATTGTTCTTTTCCCGTCACAAAGGATGCCAGCAAAATGGTCACCACTGCGACTGTAATGTATAAATACATGAAGGACTCCTTCTGCAGTTTCCCATGATTACATTGTTCTGATACACTTTTGGTTCAAAGCTTACTGAAGCTCTTTGGCTTCCCGAATGCCCTCTTTCATATATTTGGCGGCCTGCCATATAGAAATCTCCCGGCACATGGTCTTTCTTTTTCTGATGAGAAATACCCAGGCCATAACGTATTTCATGGGACCGTACAGAAAAGCATACAACACGCCTCTGTCATGGAAAAACTTCTCGTGGTATCCGGTAAACCAGGTGGAGGCATTTTCTGTAGCAGGGCGTTCCTCCTCTTCTCCCAGACACACCGGAGAAGCATAGATCCTAAGACCGGCATGAAGGCAATCTTTCAGGAACAGACTGTCCTCTCCGTTGCTGTATTTGGCACCGCCGCCAAACAACAAAGAATACTGTACCCCGCTTTCCGACAGGACCTTCTTTCTGGCCGAAATGCTGTAAGCCGGGTAACGGCCATAATTGTAAAAGCGAATACGCTTGAAGGTATCATTCCAATAGGTTCGTCTGCTTGGATTTACACGCACATTAAACAGAATCATGTCTGCCTCCGGATGAGACGCATATTCCTCTTTGATCCGCTCCGTATACCCTTTCTCATACCGTATATCTTCATCAGAAAAAAGGCAGACTTCGCCTGCCTTATCCATCCGGTTCATCGCCGTATTTCTGGAAAGACCTACCCCTCGTTCTTTCATACGAACACATTGTAATCTTCCGTTTTTTTTACTTGTTTCCTCTGCATCATCCGGGGAAATCACTTCACTCGTCTTCTCCCCATCATCGGCAATGATGATTTGTCCTTCCCGCATGAAGAAACAATACTCTCCGGCTTCACTTGTCTGATTGACAATGATTGCATCTTCTTCCAATCCCATAGTCAAAGCAAGTGCTGTTTCCTCTTTGTCAACACAGGATACCAGTGTCTCTACTCTCACTTAGTCAGTCTCCATCTGTAATAATGCCTTACCCATTTTTCATCTGCTTCGGCTAAAACCACGCCTACCTTATGGCATCCCTGCAAAGAAAGCTGTTGCAGTACATACTGCAGGGAGCGTAAAGATGTCTTTCCAAAGCAGGCACGAACCAAAACACAAGATGCATCCCGCAATTTTGCGTAATCCACCGGGGTAGTATTTTCACACATCAAATCTTCTACGGAAACCTCTGCATAACCGCCACCGCAGAACTGCTCTATATTGGCCTGCAGATCCCTTTCGAAAGGTCCGGGAACCGCCTGGCCTGGGACTTCCAATCCAAGAAAAGCCGCATCTATGGTGCCTAACAGATCAGAGGGCACAAATAACCGGTCATCCAGAAGCAAATAGCCTAACAGTCCAAATATGGCAACCAGACCGGCACACACAGCCCCCAGAAGAATGGCCTGACGGATACGATAATCCGCCATCAAACGACTGGGCTCCTCGGATTTGATGGTATAGATAGCCGTAAACACATCCCGTTCCCCGCCGTACATCTCTAACGCCTGCTCCGTTGCTTTCTGTATCTGTCCACATACTGTTTCGTTTCTGTTGGTAATATAGATTGTCAGCAAACGAACGTCTGATAGAATCTTCGCCTCTGTGGAGGCTGCCACTTCTTCTCTGGCCACATCCACACCTGCTTTTGACAGATTCTCCATTGTTTTATCCAGAATCGGGTCAGTAGACATCAGGTCATTCCAGGTATATCCGTTATAATACTGATGATACGTATCTTCACCGGCACTGGGTGCAAAGTCAATGTATATTTTCGATTGTCCCTGATACATGACCCCATTGGTACACAAATAGGTCACTTCATAAATACCGGCTCCGGCCAGTGCTCCAAAGAGAACCGCCAAAATGGGAATCCAGACCAATCTGATAAATCGTACAAATATTTTGCGCATATCCATGCCTTGTTCTTTGTAGATTTCCTTTTCCACGCTCCTACCACTCTTTCCTTCGGGGATTGCATCCTGCTCTATTCCCCCGCAATTACCATCTACTCGCTTCGGTTTTCGTCCGTCTTTAACGCCGTTGTCTGGGTACTGTCGATACCCTCTGTGCTTTCCGGCTGGAATAATATTTTTAAGGTTAACAGCATCAGCTTAATGTCCAGCCAGAGCGAATAATTCTCAATATAGGTTAGGTCTAATTTCAATTTGTCGTAAGGTGTCGTATTATATTTGCCATACACCTGTGCATAACCGGCCAGTCCCGCCTTCACCCGCATGCGAAATGCAAACTCCGGCATTTCCTCCATGTACTGTTTGATAATTTCGGGTCGCTCCGGTCTGGGCCCGATAAAGGACATATCACCACGCAAAATATTGATCAGCTGTGGTAATTCATCAATACGGACAGCGCGGATAAACTTACCGATGGGCGTAATCCGGTCATCCTTTTTGGCTGCCAGTCTGGCCACCCCATCTTTCTCCGCATCCACACGCATGCTTCTGAATTTCAGAATATAGAATTCTTTCTGATCCCTTGTGCATCTAACCTGCTTATAGAACGCAGGGCCACCGTCATAGGCCCTGATCAGAATCGCTGTGATCAGCATGATCGGGGAAGCAATAACCAGAAGAATCAGCGCACAGATAATATCGATCAGACGCTTGCTGACGCGCTGTCCAATGGTCAGCGCATATTCCCTGGTCAACAAAATAGGGGTATCAAAAAGATGAATCTGATCAGAACCCTGCACCAGAACATCTGTGATCTTTGGCATCATATAAACCCGCATGTTGCGGCTGTACAATATCTTCAATAATTTGTTCCGGTCCTCAATGGGAATATCCCAAAGAACCACCGCGCCATATGAGCCGGAAAACGCTTCTGCTACAACTTCCTCCCGTCCCACACCGATATGCATGGTTTTCTGAATATCATATTTGTCCTTTCTGGTACCGAATTTATACAGAATGTCATCAATTGGTCTGTCTCCATGAACCAATAACATTTTTCTTGGCGGAAACACCTTCCGGTACAGAATATTACAGAAATAGGTCCATATACCGGCAATGACCAACTGAATCAATGTAGCTTTCAAAATAGGGGCTACTTTAACCAACCAGTTGGACATCAATGAAATCTGGAAATAGGAAATCACATTGACCGCCAGTAAAGAGAAAACCTTGGAAAAGAAAACATCTCCCGGTTTCAGATAACCGATCTTCAATCCGCCATATGTTGTACTGAAGAAAAACAACAGCACGAAATAGATTCCGATCACCAGAAGATGCCCTTTCATATAGAACTTCAGGCGCAATCTTACCCTTGCATAGTAGGAAAAAAACCAGAAGTATGAATACACTGCAGTTTCTAAAAGCAAACCGACGAAAGTCATCTGCAATATAAGCATTCTCTTAATTGAATCCAATTTTTTCACAACACAAACCTCACTGTCAAATTCGTCTTAGGGTGGCACGAAGTGCCCAGAAACAAAAATAGAAGGCACTGGAGAACAGACCCAGTTTCTCCTGTTTTCTATACAAATTCCATATTCTCTGCAATGCTACAAGCTTGTTGGAGGACAAGGATTTTGCCGGCCTTCTGTAAATAGCCAGCACCTGATCTAATCCATACGCCACATGACCGTTTCTGAGAATCTGCCACCAGGTGGCGGTATCCTCACTGGGAACTGTAGGCATACGAAGCAGTTCTTTCGGAACAAGGGTGGTATCAAACAAGGTAGTTGTTGTAAACACCACTGTTCTGGACAAGGCCTTCCGATAGGTCAGTTTTTCAGGCACATGCACAATTTTTCCCGTTCCTCGTGCCTGCTCGTCCCCGAATTCGTAGGCACTGAACACAAAACCCGCTTTCTTCTCCTCCATAAACCGAAGACCTGCCTCCAAACGATGGGGCAGCCAGACATCATCTGCATCCAGAAAGGCAATGTACCTTCCCGAAGCCATATCAAGCCCTGTATTGCGGGCTGCTGCAGCCCCTTGGTTTCTCTCTTTTTTCACCAGACGCAGGCGCACATCCTTCCTCTGCTCCAGCAGTTCTTCCAGGAGGGCAACGCTATTATCTGTGGAGCAGTCATCCACCAGAATCAGTTCAAAATCCTGATATGTCTGCTGCAAAACCATCTGCACTGTATTTTCAATATAAGGCGCGGCATTATAAACCGGAACCACAATACTAATCATACCTACTGTTCTTCCTTCACCAGATAGACCGGACGTTTTTTCACTTCCATGTATGTCTTTGACAAATACTCACCTACAATACCCAGACAAAACAGCTGGACACCACTGATCAGGCTGATAATACATACCAAAGAGGGCCATCCGGAGGTGGGATCCCCAAACAATGCCTTTCTTACAATGGTAAATATGATCAGACAGAAGGATAACAGACAGAACAGAACGCCCATCACAGAGGCAAATGCCAAAGGAATCGTGGAAAAGGCTGTCATGCCATCAATGGCATACAGGAACAGTTTCCAAAAGGACCATTTTGTCTCCCCCTTTTTTCGCTCCACGTTTTCAAATTCAATCCATTTTGTTTGATATCCAACCCATCCAAAGATACCCTTTGTAAACCTGTTATATTCCGTCAAAGCCAACACAGCATCCACAAACTGTCTGGTCATCAATCGATAATCCCTTGCCCCGTCCACAATCTCTGTTTTGGACATTTTCTTCATCACCCGATAGAACATTCTGGCAAAAAAGGAACGGATCTT